>CANGCK010000013.1 GCA_947452295.1 Sphingobacteriia bacterium | reverse complement strand
CACTTGCTAAAGTTGCATCACCCATTGCAGTAGATTGGTAACCACTTGCAGTGGTATTTAATCCCATAGCGGTTGCCATTGATTGACTAGCTACTGTCCCATATCCCATAGCTGTTGATTGAGATCCACTAGCGATTGTATTCAAACCCATTGCCGTAGCAGTATAACCACTTGCGGTAGTTCCATGTCCCATAGCAGTTGATTGTGAACCACTAGCAGTTGTATTTAATCCCATAGCAATAGATGTTGCACCACTTGAAATTGAACCCTGACCCATTGCTGTAGATTGCCAACCACTTGCTTTTGATTGAAAACCCATTGCAACTGCATGGGCACCACTGGCTTTTGTATATTGACCAAATGCAACCGACATATCTCCATAAGCGCTATCCACACCACCAATAGCAAACGACTGGTTACCGTTGGCAACTGTTTTGTATCCTAAGGCTGTAGACTGTTCACCTAAAGCTTTTGTTTGATGCCCCATTGCTACAGTTTGATTACCCGATGCATTGGTTAGATAACCAAATGAAAGTGAAGCAGAGCCATTCGCTATTACATTATCTCCCATTGCAAATGAAAATGCATTGTTGGCCAAAGCATTTCTACCATTGGCAAATGATGTAAATCCTGCGGCAACAGATCTTTCACCCATTGCAAATGAATGTGCTCCACTCGCTTTAGTATATTGTCCAAATGCAGTAGAAGCAAAGCCAGAAGCAGTATCGGTTGCTCCTATTACAAATGAATTATCCCCACTTGCAACCGTATTATATCCAAATGCGCCCGATGCTTTTCCAATATTACTATCGTCCCATTGATCATTGTTAACATTACCAGCTCTAAATGCATTCTTCCTTGGGTACCACATCATTCTGGTACCTGCTCCAATTGCAGAAACCGCTCCCAACCCTTCCGTACCCAAAGCCAATAAACCATCCTCACCCAACACCGTTGTTTTTCCAGAAATAGTAGTGTTGCCATTTTTTAATACCACCAATGCATCACTTCTGGTTGAATCGTATATGCCATTTCCAAGAACAAATAATCGATCGGTTGAATCGAATGTTGTTGCAGAAGCTGGGGTATATAATGAATTAAATACGCCTAAAGCAATTTCACCATAAGAAGGAGCTTTTACATTATAACCAATAGCTACAGATGAATTACCACTTGCCTTATTGTTCAATCCCATAGCTATCGATTGAAGTCCACTTGCAGTATCCTGATTTCCGGCTGCAAATGTTTGATCATTCGATGCAATACTTTGATATCCTATTGCAACAGAATGATTACCAGTTGCTTTAGACATATTACCAATGGCCAAAGTTTGATCTCCACTTGCTTTAGTTTTATATCCCATTGCAACGGAATGTGTGCCTGTAGCAGAATCTGAGTTACCCATTGCTACCGCTTCATATCCTGAGGCTAAAGTCTGATATCCCATTGCAGTTGTTTGATAACCTGTTGCTTTTGTTTTAACACCTGTAGCTAAAGAAGCAGTACCACTTGCAACAGTACTATCACCAAAAGCTGTTGATTGATTACCGCTTGCAGTAGTTCTTAAACCCATTGCGGTAGAGGCAGACCCACTTGCTTTAGACTCGTCACCCATTGCAGTTGCTTGAGACCCGCTGGCTGTTGTCTTCAAGCCTATAGCAACTGCTGTCCAACTACTTGCTATTGCGCCGTGCCCCATTGCAGTAGCCTGATCTCCACTTGCTATGTTATTTAATCCCATTGCAATAGATGTTGCACCACTTGAAATTGAACCCTGACCCATTGCTGTAGATTGCCATCCACTTGCTTTAGACTGATAACCCATTGCAACTGCATGGGCGCCACTGGCTTTTGTATATTGACCAAATGCAACCGACATATCTCCATAAGCACTATCCACACCACCAATAGCAAACGACTGGTTACCATTGGCAACTGATTTATATCCTAAGGCTGTAGACTGTTCACCAGAAGCTTTTGTTTGATGACCCATTGCTACCGTTTGACTACCTGATGCATTGGTTAGATAACCAAACGAAAATGAAGCAGATCCATTAGCAACTACATTATCACCCATTGCAAATGAAAATGCACTGTTTGCTAAAGCATTTCTACCATTGGCAAATGATGTATATCCAGCAGCAACAGATCTTTCACCCATAGCTAAAGAGTGTGTTCCACTTGCTTTGGTATATTGTCCAAATGCAGTAGAGGCAAAAGCAGATGCAGTATCAGCATGCCCCATTACAAATGAATTGGCTCCACTTGCAATGGTGTTAAAACCAAAGGCAGTGGAAGCAACACCAATATTGGCATCATTCCATTGTGCTCCACTTACATTACCAGCTCTAAATGCATTCTTTTTAGGATACCACATCATTCTGGTACCTGCGCCAATTGATGACGTTTTACCTAATCCCTCAGTTCCCAATGCCAATAAACCATCATTACTTAGAAAAATTTTTGCACCACTTATAAATTGTGAATCTTTTGTAAGCAACCCACTTTTAATAGAATCGGCAGGAGAAAGAATTAATTCTCCACCATATATATATCCTCCATTCTCACTAGCTGTATCACTGATTTTACCTACCGAAGCAAAACCTAAAGCTACTGGTGCCGTCCAGCTTGCATCACCACTACCAGTGGTAGATAATACATAACCAACCGTACTATCTGCATTAGGATAAGTAATATTTCCAACTTTAATTTTTTCTTTAAACGTTTTATTGCCACCTATAACCTGATCACTTGCTGTCAATAACCCTGCATTTGCAGAATCGGCGGGTGCCAAACTTAAAACACCTGCAACAATTGTTGCACCATTTACATTTGAAGCTGCTGCAAGATTTCCCAATGAAAACTGATTTGCATTGATTCTGTTGGATAATGAAACTGTATCTCTTGCAAATCGATTGCTAAGCATAGCAGCTGTATCAGCAATATTTAATTTTAAATTAGTTAAAGCTCGCAATGCATTTAAACTATCTGTTAATGAGGAAGCATTACCAATGGCATCAATCCTATTAGACAAAGACGCAGTGTCTCTTGCAAATCGATTATTAAGCATTGCTGCAGTATCTGCAATATTTAATTTCGTATTAGTTAAAGTACGCAATGCAGCTAAGCTGTCTAACAAAGAAGATGAGCTACCAATTGCATTAATTCTATTGCTTAAACTCACGGTATCTTTACCCGCTAACAATCCATTCAACTTAGTTTTTATTGACAACAAAGAATCTACAAAACGATTGCTTCTTACATAAGCTACTAACATGGTGGAAGTATCAGTAACATTTAATTTTGAAGACAAATCTTGGTCGCCCAATAATTTCCACTTGCCTTCAGCATAAAAATAAAAACCAACAGGCGCTTCTGTTTGATACACCAAAAGCCCATTTGCCGGTTTTATTATACCCGTACGTTGGCTTGCTGTTAACCTAGGCACTAATAATCCCTTGCTAGTAGAACTTACATCTAATTGAGCAGAAGGATCGATATTGGCATAGTTAACTCCAATACCAACCTGAGCCGAAGCGGCCATGCATGTAGTTATTGCAATAATTAAAAATAAAAACCTCATTGTTGTATTGTTTAAAAGTTGTTCATTCACCAATAATGGCTTATGAGAAAATTATTATTATTGTTTGATTATTTTAACTGCCGATATCAACCTATTTCCCTGCATTGCATGTAGTACATAATTACCACTTGATAATCCTCCACCTATTCTGTTGGTTTCATAAGGCCTAACTATTAATTTCTGTAACAGATGGCCTGAAACATCCATTAATAACAATTCAACATCTTCAATACCCTTTGTCATAACCATCACATTAAATTCAGATGAGGTTGGATTTGGGTAAGCCCTTATAATAATTAAATCCCCTGTAGCCTCTAATTTACCTGCAGAAAACGCATCAATGCGTGTACTATTTAAAATGCCACCCCTTAAACTTTTTGTTGAAAGGTTGGTGACACTGTTTTTATCATCCTTCCAACTTGTACCATCATTGTATAACAATTTCAAATCAGACTCTTGTAATCCATTTAATTCCTGTGGTTGATAGTTTAATACCATACTACCCAATAAAAAACCAAGCGGATTAGAAAATTTATAAACACGTTGTATTGAGGAAATCCCTTTAATTGTTATGGGCTCGAAATTTACATTCAGTGTGTTATTGGAAATAGAATAATGCCCAAACATATGAAAGTCAACTCTTTCCGTACTAAAAGTAGTACCGGCAGCTACACTGAATTCCGTACCAGGCGCAACAGAAATAATTTGCGAATTTGCCTGATTTGCGAGCATACCAATAAGTAATAACGATAAATATAATTGTACGTTTTTCATCTGTTTATTTATATTGGATCTATACAACCGTAATAAACGATAAACAATAGTTTGGGATGGTATCCAACCTAATATTTATTATTTATCACATTGGATAATTAGTAACAAATAATTGCAGTAACCTAACCAACTTCTTTATGTTATATTTCGTTTTATTCTTTTGTTATGTATCATACAGCAAAAAACAAAACGCATTTGCTTTTATTGAGTTAACATCCTTAACATAACGAAACAAAAGTGTTTATCACAAAAGAAAGCAGTCTTTTAATAAAACGAAACACAGTTTTCAGCTGTTAAAACGCTTTATATTAATAAATTTCAGTTTTGATTACTTCTGCAATGCTATAACTAATTATTGAGTATATAAAACAGTAGGTGTTGTTTGCTTCTAGTAGATATATCGGTTATATCTTATTTTAAATCAATCTAAAAATTACGTTATTTCAAATCTTTTTAAATATAAATAAATAGTTAATAATAAAATTTATGCAACATTTTTTATTATACATAGAAAGAAAATATTACACTAAAATTTTTACTAATTATAATATACCAGGCAATGTTATAATATTAAATTATGCTTAAATATTAAATATAACAACTCTTTGAAGAGATAAATTTCAGTTTTAAACATCTTATCGTTAATCTATCCTCTACACTGATTGTTCAAAAAAATCATGCCCGGCAATCTAGCATTCCCTGAAAAATTATGCACTAATTAGGCTACTCATTATTTAAGTTTTTGATTGACAGCAGAAAGGAGAATCAATACCTAAAAAAACTATTAGACTAAATGCAATCATTGGTTGATGCAGATTAATAAAATCTCTTGTAACTTTATCTAAATGAGATTCATATTACCAGCAACTATAAAAGTACTTATACCAACCTTTTCATGTATTTACATTTTTTGATATCAACATTGAATTTACTTAAGAACCATATTCGGTTAACATTCAAATTTTGTATTTGTCTACTTTCATGTTCAATAACTAGTAAAGCACAAGATTTTAACTACGCAGAAGTATTACAAAAATCGCTTTATTTTTATGAATGTCAACGATCGGGAATACTGCCTATAAACAACCGGGTAAGTTGGAGAGGTAATTCTGCGCTATCAGATGGAAAAGACCATGGTGTAGACTTAACCGGAGGTTGGTATGATGCGGGAGATCATATTAAATTTGGTTTCCCAATGGCAAATGCAGCAACAAAATTGGCATGGTCGGGTATTGAAAGTAAAGATGCTTATCAATCTATTGGTCAATGGAGTAAATTGTTAGAAAACTTAAGATGGGTAAATGATTACTTTATAAAATGTATTATTAAAAATAAAAAAGGTGAAGTAGTAAAATTTTTTGGGCAAGTAGGGAAAGGTAATTTAGACCATCCGTATTGGGGGTCTGCCGAGTTAATGACCATGAAAAGACCTTCTTACTTTGTAGATGCAAAACATCCCGGAACCGATTTAACTGCAGAAACCGCAGCAGCCATGGCCGCAGCTAGCATTGTATTTAAAGAGATAGATTCGGTTTACAGTAATCAATTAATAATAGAAGCTAAAGCACTTTATCAATTTGCAGAAAAATACAGGGGAAAATACACATCAACGATTACAGATGCAAAAAAGTATTATGAATCCTTTAGTGGATATACGGATGAATTAGTTTGGGGTGCAATATGGTTGTATAAAGCAACGCATCAATCAATCTATTTAGCAAAGGCAAAAAAAACATATATTGCTTTACCAGACAATAAACACAAGGCATATATTGGCGGAGATAGTTGGGATAATAAAGCATTTGCAAGTTATGTGTTGATGGCTACTCTCACAAATGAAACGAAATATAAAAGAGATGCAGAACGGTATTTTAGTTATTGGACAACCGGTTATGAAGGACAAAAAATAACTTATTCACCTGGTGGACAAGCGTTTTTATACAAATGGGGTTCTTTGCGTTTTGCTGCCAATACCGCCTTTCTTGCGTTGACTTATGCAAATCACATTAAACATAACCAACCATTACTCGGCAAAAAATATACACAATTTGCAATTGGTCAGATTAATTATATGCTTGGAAAAAATCCCGCAAAAAGAAGTTATGTTGTTGGCTTTGGTAATAATTGGCCCACACTACCCCATCACCGAAACGCACATGGCTCTTTAACCAATAACATTCGTAAACCACTAAAGAATAAAAATATACTGTACGGAGCATTAGTAGGTGGTCCCAGTAAACCCAATGATACTTATACCGATTCTAGACTTAGTTTTATTGAAAATGAAGTTTCATGTGATTATAATGCAGGATTTACAGGGGCTATTGCTTATTTAGTGAGTATTTACGGAGGAGAAATTATACAAAATTTCCCTTTCAATGAATACCCTTAATTAAATTTGGCTGTGCCTACTCGGAAAATCATAATCAATTATATAGAATGATTATTGATTTAACACCATCAAATAGCCAAAAACAAAGTATACATACCAACCGAAATAAATACCAGGCTAAACCATGTTACCATTAAAAAACAATAGAAATATACACATTAAATACCTGTATTGTAACACTGCAGATTACTGATGTATTGTTTTATTCCATTTTAATGGAGCTATAAAATATTCCCAAAATGCGCGGTAACCAGCAAGTATCTGCAAAAATAAATAGCGTATCACATCCATTAGCGTAACAAAAACAGATTGTTTAACGCCTAACTTTTTATAATTAATCCAATTGATTACAAAAGAAATCAACAAGTTAATTACAAATAAAGCCCATAAAAGTATGCTCAAAATAAAAGGGAATCTAAACTGCGGATAACTAAAAAGTATATAAAAAGAAATGTAAATGTTAAAGAATGGCAACATAGTTCCACAAATCATTCTCAACCAAAAACTAAACCATCCTTTTAATCCAAAACCTTTGCTTAAAAACGTTCTTCTTAAATGCACCAATTGAGTAATGAATAAACCCTTGTTCCATCTGGTGCGTTGATTTAACCAATTTCCGGCTGTTTCCGGACAATTTTCGTTGGTATAGCTTTCAAAAATACAAAGTTTAATACCGCTGCGGACCAGGCGTACACTTAAGTCTACATCTTCTGTAACGTTAAAAGGATCCCATGAACCTGCTTTTAGCATATTTTCTTTACTTATATAAAAAGAGTTGCCACCTAAACCAAAAGGCAATTCATTTTCAGATAATTTATATAAATGTTGCTCATACCACTCATGGTATTCTGTTGCAAAATTTCTGGTAATCCAATTATGTCCTTTATTTGAAATGCTAATTTTAGCTTGGCAACAAATTTGTTCTGCTGTATTGGTTAAACAAATTGCAGCCTTTTTTAATTGCAAAGACTCTGGTCTACTTTCTGCATCTAATACAGTGAGGAATTTACCTGTAACAGCTTTTAAGGCATGTAACAATGCTCTACCCTTTGTAAATGGTGTTAAAGTAGGAATCAATAAAACCCTAAAATAGTTGGGTAAGTTTATAGTAGATAAGCTTTTTTGGGTAAGCGCATCAGTTTCTTCAACAACTATAAGCACTTGTAATTGTTCAACAGGATAATCTAATGCCTGAATAGATTGAATTGTTTCATGAATAACTTCGTCTTCATTTTTTAAGGGGAAAATAATACTGAAAGTAGGCCAGTCAATATCTTGTAAAGGGCTATCATTTATATGTTGTTTCCGTGCACCAAAATTATTATTGATTCTAAAAATCAACAGAATTAAATAGTTCAACATTGCCAATAATGCAATAGCTAAACCAAAAGATTTAAAAAAATAAATACCAAGTACAGTAGCGCCAATCCATAAAAGCAGATGAAAAATTCTTCCGGGCAACTTAATTTTGTTGGCTGCGGATTGATTTTTTAAAATAGTGAGTTGTTGTTTAGCAAAATCATCCATCTCAATTTTCGTACAACTAGTTTTACGGCTCATAGTTTCAATAGGATTGTCATTTTTTTGAGTTGCACGAAGTATATTCTTAAGAAATATCAATAGAATATTAAAACAGCAATTATTACAATTAATGATAAGAATTACAGCATTCAACAGCATCTTACCAGGTAAAAATACTTCTTAGCGGTTAATATTCCGCATTTAATGTCTTATACAAAAATATTTTTATGTTTTTTTAATATAGTTTACCCACAAAAAAAGCGCACCAATTACTTGATGCGCTTTAAGTCGGGAAGACAGGATTCGAACCTGCGACCCCCTGGTCCCAAACCAGGTGCGCTACCGGCCTGCGCTACTTCCCGATTGTTTTCCAAATAAGTTAAGGTGGCTAGTCCTTTTCTTTTGGAACCGATATTTCAAAACTGCGGTGAGGGCGGGATTCGAACCCGCGGTACAGTTTAACCCGTACGGCAGTTTAGCAAACTACTGATTTCAGCCACTCATCCACCTCACCGTCCTTATTCTTTTCAGAAAGGGCTGCAAAAATAAGTGTACATTAGTTAACTGCCAAATATTGTTGCATAAAAATTAAAATAAAACATCCCAACTTATATAAAATTGGGATGCATATATTTTCAAATAAATCGCTTTATCTTTTACATTGCAGCCAACTGCACTTTCTGGGTAAGTTCCATCACACTTTCTCGAAAAATAGAATCCGTATCCATTAAATCTTTCACTGTTTGGCATGAGTGTATAACCGTAGTATGATCTCTCCCACCAAAATGCTCACCAATTGTTTTTAAAGAGTTTTTAGTAAAGGCCTTAGCTAAATACATTGTTATTTGCCTGGCTTGTACTATTTCTCTTTTTCGTGTTTTATGCAATAATTTATCGTATGGCACATCAAAATATTCGCATACCATTTTTTGAATCGCATCGATAGTAATTTCTTTACTACTTGTTTTCACGAAATTGCGTAGCACTTTTTTAGCCAGCTCTACATCAATTTCCTTCTTGTTTAAAGAAGATTGTGCCAATAATGATATTAATGCGCCTTCTAATTCACGCACATTGGTATTAATATTATAAGCAACATACTTCACTACCTCTTTGGGCATATCTAACCCATCATTCTTCATCTTACGCTCTAATATTTCAATACGTGTTTCGTAATCAGGCACTTGTAAATCGGCACTTAAACCCCAACGAAACCTACTCAACAATCGTTCTTGTAATCCATCTAAATCCTTAGGCGCTTTATCGGATGTTAACACCAATTGTTTGCCACTTTGGTGTAAATGATTAAAGATGGCAAAAAACGCATCCTGACTTTTTTCTGCTCTATTAAAAAATTGCACATCATCAATAATTAATACATCTATCAATTGATAAAAATGAATAAAATCATTGATTGCATTATTTCTACTATGGTCTTGAAACTGGTTAATAAACTTCTCACTACTTACATATAATACTACTTTGTTGGGCTGCAAACGTTTTACTTCGTTACCTATAGCTTGTGCCAAATGCGTTTTTCCTAGTCCCACCCCACCATAAACCACTAAAGGGTTGAAAGAGTTAGCTCCAGGCTTCTCTGCTACCGTTTTTCCAGCTCTTCTTGCCACTCTATTACAATCACCTTCAATAAATGATTCAAATGTATATGAGTGGTTTAATTGAGGATCTATTTGCATTTTCTTCAACCCTGGTATTACAAACGGATTTTTTACCGGATTGTCTATTACCAATGGAAAACTCATCTCATTGTTATTGATTGATTTTGAACCACGTGCAGGTATATCCATAGAGCCATTTCTACCATTCGTATTGCCACTATCCACCATGATTCGGTATTCTAAGCGCGCATCTTTACTCAATTCTCTTTTTAACGTCTTTGCTAATAGGGTAACATAATGTTCCTCTAAGTACTCATAAAAAAATTGACTGGGTACTTGAATCATCAAAATATTTTCTTTTAGCTCTACCGGCTTAATAGGTTCAAACCATGTTTTAAAATGTTGCCATTCAACAATGTCTTTGATGATTTTTAAGCAATTTGTCCAGACGATTTCAGCAGTTTTAGCCATATAAATAAATGAACAATATTATATAATGAGTTTTTCTATTTTATTGATAGTATGTTTTTTCTAAGCCTTCATATTTGTTTTTCCCCAAATGTTTATATCTTTTTAAAAATTCGGGATGCGAATATGTATACTTTATGTTGAAAAAAAAATTTTTTTATTCGCTTGTTTTTTTGCTCACGATAACAGTATGGGCTTTCGACAGATTTTTCCGATTATCGGTCGAAAAAATATAGTCTAATCGGCCTAAATTTATCCCTCCCCACCCTACTTGGTTCACTAAAACGTCTCCTCCTTTTTTATTTTTATACTTTCTGGGTTGATCAAAAAAACGATGCGTATGCCCTCCTAGTATTAAGTCGATATCGTAACATTCTTTGGCCAATACTTCATCACTCACTTTATTATCGTCATATTTATCACCTAAGTGCGACAAACAAATAATCAAATCACATTTTTGTTGCTTTAACAAATTTGCAGTTTCGTTTGCTGCTTGTATAGGATCATTGTAAACTGTTTTACCATATAAATTTTCCGGCACTAATCCTGCTAATTCAATACCTACCCCTAATATTCCTATTTTTTGTTTTCCTTTTTGAATGATGGTGTATGGTTTATATTTTGTTTCCATACTAGTTCCTGAAAAATCATAATTACAAATCACAATCGGAAAATTGGCATACTGTAACTGATTAGCAAAATTATCTATCCCCGCATCAAAATCATGATTACCCATAGTAGCAGCATCGTATCCCATTTTACTCATTGCCTTTATTTCCGGTTCTCCTTTATACAAATTAAAATAGGGAGTTCCTTGAAAAATATCCCCCGCATCTAATAATAAAACTTGCTCAACTTCATCACGTACCTGATTAATTAAATAGGAACGTGCTGCAACACCTCCCAGTCCCTGGTTTCTGCTTCCATCCATAGGAAATGGATCTAACCTACTATGTACATCATTGGTATGCAAAATGCTTATTGCATATTGTGTTGGCAATGCATTTGCAGTAGATGCCGACAAAACAGCTCCTGCTGCCATAGCAGATTGTTGTATAAATTTTCTTCTATTCATTAATTATACGTACTCTATTTTCTATTTTACCGTCAACCGGCTTTCCTTGCTTGGTTAAATTTTCTATATAGTCAACTAATGCATCCCGCAACAAATACCCGCTATTTTGCATTGGTATTCCTTTTAGCATATCAGCATTACTTCCTCCATTAGCAATATAATCTGTATTAGCCACCGTATAAATCGTATTCATATCAAGTGGCTTCCCATTTATATAAATTTCTATTGCTTTTTTTGATTGTATAACAAAAGAAGAATTCTTAGAAATTGGCCATCCTCCATCGGCAGCAATTCTTTGAATAAATTTTTCTAAAACATCTCCCTTTACCCGCTGCAGCACTACTAAATTATCAAATGGCATTAATTCATATACATTTCCTAAAGCAATATTTCCTTTATTGATTTCAGCTCTAATTCCACCCTGATTCATAAACCCAACATCTACTTTCGTTTGAAATTTCACCTCAGCCATTTCCTTAATACAATCTGCCATAAAATTACCCAACACACTTTCGGGTTGTTTTTTATACATAGTAGTTGTAGAAAAGCCTATTACCTTCTTCATCATACGACTTACATCGCCAGAGTAAGGTAGTAACATATTAACTAATGCAGTATCGGTTTTAGCCTGTTGAGCAACTTTATAAGTTGCATAACTCAAAGATATTGGCTTACTAACTGTACTGCACCCAACTGTTACAATCAACAAAATGTTCAGTAAACTTTTGGAATGCATTTTAATGTTTTGAACGAGAAGGAAGGTACTAATTTTATCATTCAAAAAATTATTTTTTTTATTAAAAGAATGAATTAACCCTAATTTTGTTACTTAATAATTTAATTAATAATGAGTTACGAAATTACCGGAAAATTGGTGGCAAAATTTGACATTGTTCAACGTACTGAAACCTTTAAAACAAGAGAATTTGTTATTGAAAAAACAGATAACATTAATGGTAAAGCGATTACCAATTATGTAAAATTTCAATGTGTGCAAGATAAAACCGCAATGCCAGATAAATATAATATTGGGGATGAGGTTAAAGTGCAATTTAATATCAAAGGCACTAAATGGACTAAGGATGGAAAAGATAATTATATTACTAATTTAGATGCTTGGAGAATGGAAACCTTAAAACTTTCTGTAGATGTAGATATACCGCCTTCTCCAGAATATTCAGATATTCCTCCTGCTGAAGATGCAGATGAACTTCCTTTTTAAAGTGAATATAATTCATTGCTTTTTAGGATAAAAACCTGACAATATGCAAAAAGAAATTACGCTTAAACTGAAGCCGCATGAAGCCGCATCAGAAAAAATCATACGTTCATATATTTCAGCAAGTGCATCCATTTCACTGGATGCACTTGCTGGATTTATCATCATCAAGCAATCGATAGACGCGCGTAGCAAACAAGCATGGGTAAACTTAACAGTAAGGGCATTTATACACGAACCCTTTATTGCGGTTAGTAAAAAATATTATGAATTTTTATCTGTACAAAAAGCCCAAAAAACCGTAATCATAATAGGAGCAGGTCCCGCAGGGCTATTTGCTGCGCTTCAACTGCTAGAATTAGGTATTAAACCCATTGTAATTGAAAGAGGTAAAGATGTTAAAGAAAGAAGAAGAGATCTTGCTAAACTAAATAAAGAAGGGATTGTAAACCCTGAAAGCAACTACTGCTTTGGAGAAGGCGGTGCCGGAACTTATAGCGATGGTAAATTGTATACTAGAAGTAGCAAAAGAGGCAATATTCAAAAAGTACTTCAACTATTTTACCAGTTTGGTGCCGACGAATCTGTACTTTACCAATCACATCCACACATTGGCACTAATAAATTACCGCATATCATTACTGCAATGCGTCAACAAATTATTGACTGCGGTGGTGAAGTATTGTTCAATAAAAAATTGATTGATTTCTCTTTTAACAATAATAACATTAATAGTATTACAACAGCAGATGGCGATCAACTTATAGCAGATGCCTATATTTTGGCAACCGGCCATTCGGCAAGAGATGTCTTTAATCTGTTACACAAAAAAAGTATATCCATTGAAGCTAAACCATTTGCTTTAGGTGTTAGAATTGAACATCCGCAACATATTATAGATTCTGCTCAATACCACTGTGCTATAAGGGATGAAAATTTGCCTCCCGCTTCATACAGTTTGGTTGAACAGGTTAATGAAAGAGGCGTATTTAGTTTTTGTATGTGTCCTGGTGGAATTATTGCTCCGGCAGCTACTGATCCTGGGGAATTGGTAGTAAATGGCTGGAGTCCCAGTAAAAGAAACAACCCCTATGCTAATAGTGGCATGGTAGTTCAGGTAACGGAAAAAGATGCGCTCGATTATTTTAAACAAAAAAACTACCCTATTCAGCAAAGTCCTTTACTGCTAATGCATTTTCAACAAGCCATTGAAAAAAAAGCATTTGATATTGGCGGAGGAAATTTTGTAGCTCCTGCTCAAAGAATGGTAGATTTTTGCAACAATAAACTTTCTACCAACCTGCCTGACTGCAGCTATTTACCCGGCATTACTGCTACTGAAATCAATGAAGTATTACCATCGTTTATTTTAAAAAGTTTACAAGGTGGATTTAATAGCTTTGGGAAAAAAATGAAAGGATATTTTACCAATGAAGCCGTTGTAGTGGCTACTGAAAGCAGAACTTCTTCTCCGGTAAGAATCCCACGCTTAGCAGATACTTTAACACATCCTCAATTAAACAATTTATATCCCTGCGGGGAAGGTGCTGGTTATGCCGGAGGAATTGTAAGTGCTGCAATGGATGGTCAAAAAATAGCTCAATTAATTCATCAAAAAATGAATAGTTAATGTACATTAGAAGATCCATTAATATTGTCTAACATTTCAACCAACAATCATAGGAAACATCTAATTGACCAAAATCAATACATATATGAATGAGATTTTAAAAATCGATCAGCTAAAAAAATATTATGCTACTCAAAAAGCTGTTGATGATATTAGCTTTTCTATTCAACGTGGGAGTATTTTTGGATTGCTAGGCCCCAATGGTGCGGGTAAAACAACACTTCTGCGAATGATAACTGGTATTTTCTACCCAGATAGTGGCAGTATACAGTTTGATGGGAAAATTTTTAACCCCGCAGAAGACATTATTAAAATAGGTTACATGCCTGAAGAAAGAGGCTTGTACAAAAAAATGAAAATTGGGGAACAAGCTCTGTATTTAGCACAACTAAAGGGTTTGAGCAAGTCTGAAGCAATGGGCAAAATAAAATTTTGGTTCAAACGCCTTGAAATGGAAACATGGTGGAACAAAAAAGTAGAAGACCTCAGCAAAGGCATGAGTCAAAAACTACAATTTGTAACTACTGTATTACATGAGCCTAAATTAATTATTTTAGACGAGCCTTTTAGCGGGTTAGACCCCTTGAATGCTAATCTAATTAAAGAAGAAATATATCGATTATCTAAAAACGGAAGTACAATTATTTTTAGCACGCATAGAATGGAGCAGGTAGAAGAGATTTGTGATCAAATCGTACTAGTTAATTTGGGAAAAAAAGTGTTAGATGGTACTATCGGTGAAATTAAACAACAGTATAAAGAAAATAAATTTAGTATCAAATTACAAGAATTTCCACAAGAAATCAATTCTAATGTATTCAATGTAACTCAATTATTAGACAAGGAAATTGTTGTTAAAATCAATGAGGGCTTTAAAAGCAATGATGTATTGAACTATTTTATTCAACAAAATTATTCTATTGAATCATTCAATGAAATACTTCCTTCACTGAATGAAATATTTATACAATTAGTTGAAGGTACTGCTGCTACAACAAGAGCATTTGAGAAAAATATCATCACCAATTAATTGTAACTCTGTTTGCAATTAAATAGTTAACTCATCCTATTAATCATATATATATGAATAAAATTATCATCATCATTCAAAGAGAATACCTAAGTAGGGTAAAGAATAAACGTTTTTTACTTACTACTATTCTTACTCCCCTTTTAATGGTATTGTTTTTTGTGGGTGCTACCTATTTTGCCATCCAAGGTAAGGATCAACATAAAATTGCGGTTATAGATTACAATGGTTATTTTAAGGGCAACCTAACAAATACCGAACATATTGTCTTCGAATTTCCGCAAGGCATAGATACCACTAATTATATTTCGAAAGGGTATACTGATATTTTAATTATTCCAAAATTTAATGGCTCTCAAAAAATAAACTATATAATTCGATCTGAAAAAAGAATTGGATTAAGTACCGAAGAAACCATTAGCAACAAAATCAATAGTGCTATTGAAGACAATATGTTGCAAAATGCCGGTATAGAAAGAGCACAACTCGATTCCATTAGAAAAGAATCTCAATTTGCTCAACTTACTTCTATGGAAGAGCAAGGAAACTCTGCTAAAGAAAGCAATGCAGCACTTTCTTATGGTATAGGTTTTGGAAGCGGCATGCTCATTTACATTACTATGTTTATTTATGGTGCGATGGTAATGCGCGGCGTTATGGAAGAAAAAACAAATCGCATTGCAGAAGTAATGATCAGTAGTGTAAAACCTTTTCAATTAATGATGGGCAAAATTGTTGGAATTGGCGCCGTTGGGTTAACTCAATTTTTATTATGGATTGTGTTGATTATGGGATTAACAACAGCGGCTCAATTTATTATTCCGCATGATGTGTTGATGCAAGTAAACACTTTACAGCAATACAATGGTCAAATACCAGCGGGTGGAATGATACAAGCCAGTGAAGCAGCAAGCAAAATATATAGTGTACAGCATACGATGAGCACTGCAAATTGGCCTGTTATTATTGGATTTTTTATTTTTTATTTTATTGGGGGGTATCTTTTTTATGCTGCACTTTTTGCTGCAGTAGGAAGTGTAGTAAATGAAGATCCGCAAGATGCACAAAGTTTAATGCTGCCCATTACAATGCCCATTATTTTTTCGTTCATTATTATGAGTAATGCAGTTCAAGATCCCAATACATCCATTGCCACTTGGGCAAGTATTATACCATTTAGTTCTCCAATGGTTATGATGGCTAGAATAGCCTATGGCATACCTGGCACGGTTACTTATACCCAATTAGCAGCAAGTATGTTTAGTTTAGTGGGTGGTTTTTTGCTTACTACTTGGTTAAGTGGTAAAATATACCGTACCGGAATTTTAATGTACGGCAAAAAAGTTACCTGGAAAGAAATGGGAAAATGGATATTTAGAAAAAAATAATCCGACTTATTACCTTAAAAATGAATAGTTCTAAAATAAGTTGAGCAGTAAAAAAAGATCCCGATTACTGGAGTAGTCGGGATCTTTTTTTAATTATACGCTAGCAAATAATTATTGCGATAATGAAACTCGAATATTGATTCCAGCCCTTGTATTTACCATTGGTGCAGAGGTAGATATATAAGGGGTTACCCGCCTTTGATCAAAGAAGAATCTTATACTTACTCTGTTATTCATAATATAATCAATAGCCGGCATGATGGTTATTTCTTTTTGTCCTCCAGTACCATACGCATTAGCTTGATCTAATCTACTATTACTATTTGCCACATCTCGTAGTGAAATATCGAATTTAATATTGATGTCGTTTTGTAAAGTTTTACCCCCCATTCCAGGAATTTTAAATGGCAAAGTAATTCCTTTTTTACGCCAGTTCATTCCTAAAATCATTTCTGTACTCCTACTCTCACTTAACTGATAATCTACTAAGCTCATACTCAATTGACGACTCTTTCTATATTCAAAATTAAAATTAAACTGACCAACTGTTGTAAAGTCGACTTTTAACAAAGGTTCAAAACGTTCAGAAACAGTTATATTAGGTACTAAGAAGAATGGTATATAATTGCCGCTTGTAGTATCTATGAAACCCGGCGCATTATACCTAAATGGATCTTGGTACAATAGTGCACTATTAAAACTATTCATACTTAATTGTCCATTGTAACCATGTGTAATGGTAATATTGGTAAATGTGGCAGCCAATGAAGGAATTTTACTTAGCCCTGTATAGGTTAATTTCCAACTAGGTTTCGGGATAATTCCTTTAAACGGATTGGCGCTGATTGTTTGAGATGCTTCTTTCATTAAGCTAACACTTCTAGGATCTTTTCCTGTATAGGCAGCAATAAAAGCTGGCACCAATACTTCTTGTGAATACCTGCCATACCCTTTAGCATAGCCATCTGGAGTATACTTTTGGTTTTCTGGTAACGCTTGCCAATACGGATTAAGTTCGGCTACTCGCTGCGAAAGCACCACCCTTGAATCCTGAAACTTTTTAAAAGTAGCAGAAATTTCATTGGGATTTTGTGCATCAAACATAGTATTAAATGCAATATATGACACACTGAAACCGCCATTGAATAATGGATTTAATTGACCAAAATGATTTCCAGTTCCAGTAGTGTCTTTTATTAATGCTGAATAATCTTTAGTGAATGTTTTATCGATATTTAAATCGATAATTAAATCTCTTATCGGTTCTAATTGAGCTGTTATATTCAATCGTTGCTCAAAACTTTGACGGAATAAAAAATTAAAGGTACTGTCTTTGGTGAGTAACCCTTTAGCTATTTTTTGATTAATCCATGCGTTATCGGGTTGTTTGCCAAATACATAATCTAAACCCGGTGCCATTGTTTTAAAATTCTGTCCAATAAATTGCGCACTATCCATATACCCGGGGAGTCGACTTCTAAAATTAGCACCATAATTAATCGATACATTTTTTATCATCGTTACAAACTTGCCCATACCTTTTTCAAAGCCAGACGCATCGGATTGAAACCCTTCTCTGCTAAGCTTTTCAGCCAATCGAATGTCTCTTCTTTGCTGTCTCCATTTTTGTAGCGCCAATGTTCTTGGCTTGCCTTTTAAATCTTTAAGCGCTTCTTCTTTTGTTTGGAGTGTTATACCTAATGGAGAGCTTCCCAACGGTTTAACATTTGCAGGTAATTTTTGTCTTGGAGGTTGAATATTGTTTATATTTCTCAACCACTTAGATTTTGCATATAAATTAGCAAAGCTAAATTGTGCATTCAAATTATTTTCCTGTGAATTTTCTATTGTGTTACCTAAGTCAACCGCAATACGGCTAGCACCAATCCAGCTATAAGAAGTGCCATAACTATATCTGGCATTAATCCAATCAGAAAATGGCAATTTATTTAATGGTATATTATAGTTCATCAATACTTTTTGTTGATACAAAGTATTGCGACCACCATTGAAGAAATTACTTCTTAATGAATCTTTTTTCCAAGGCTGATCAATTCGCCCATTGGGTTCGTCAATTCTTGCGTTATTATTGGCATTAAAATCTACATTCAATGAACGGGTAAGATCCCATCTCATGTTATAAAATCTGTCGAAAGTAAAATATTTGTCGTAAGTGGTATCTACCCTCTCAACTTTATTACTGTAAGAATTAACTATTCTAGGAATAAATTCTCCAAATTGGCGATTAATATCGGCCCTAAAACTCAAGAAGGAAGGTTTAAGATTTACATTGGCATCGCGCAACCATGTTAGCCATGGAGAACGTCCTTTGATCATTTTTTTAAACGGTTCTATATAACGGCTTTGTGCATTATATGTATAGCCTAAACCACCTCTATGACGAATGATTTTGTTTTGAAGTATTACAGGGCTTGAGTGATCTGTTTGTGAAAATGCATAACTAAAATCAAAATTACTCAATTTCAACAACCCGGGCTTCCCGGATCCGGGCATTACCCGCACATTAGTGAAGTTAATGGTTTTGATGGTTGTTTGATCTGCAGCTGCTTTATTCATTGAATCGCGGATTGCTGCTGAACTTTTAGCTAATTTTTCTTTAAAAGAAATGTCTAAATCGTAGGGATCAAACTCTGGCGTTCGTATACTTCTGTTAACACTAGCGTAAACCGGAATAGAAAGCTTGGCTTCCTTAGGCACTAATTTACCTGCATCAATATTGGCAGCAATATCAAATTGAGTTAAATTGTCTTTTGCTCTTTCATTTACACGTTGCTCAATGGTACCAAAACCTTGCGTATACTTATTGGCAGATACGGTTAGTGTTCCTAGATCGGCCAATGTAAGATCTACCCTACCTAATGCAGCCCAACCACCTTGTTCATCTATACCCGATAATCGCAATTCATTCATCCATACTTCTGAACTAATTGCATAGTCATTAGATGCAGGATTTTCAATTGCCACCAATATGCCACGCACTTCTCCTAAATTAGGATTACCCATTATAGAGAAGGATTTATTGTCAATTATTTGTCTGTATATGCTGGTTACGTTAGCGCCAGAGTTATTTCGCTGTAATTTTAAATCAATCAGCTGCCTTAAATTAAAATCAAGATTGTTTTCTACCGGCCATACTTTTTCTTCTTGACCCCGAACGTAATTGCCCGGTTGTGTTACTTTAAGAGGAATTTTAATTTCATAATAGTTGTTCAAAAAATCTTGTCCAATTCTGATGATTGCTTTTAATTCATTATCAACCAATGGTCGTTGACCAACAACAGACTCGGCATGTAAATACATCGATAATTTAGAATAGCGACGCATATCCATGTTAAGTGTTTTGAAAATACCACGTGCATCACCACTATTTAAATTTTTAATACGCATACTTACAGCCTGCTCATTTTGTTGAAGGTTTACCCCATTATTACTCAAAATTTGCACCCGTTCAACAGATGGTGGCATGATATAATTTACCGGTTGTCTGCTACCGTTTTCTTCTAAATTAACCGATAAGGTATTGAAAGTTGTACCTGTAGAATTGTTAATGGGAGTATATGAACCTGTAGTATCAACATTATAAGTAAATTGTCGCCATTGATTTCTCACTAAATCCATTCTGGCTAAACGAAGTACAATAGAATCTTCAAAGTCTGTTAAATACAATCTTGTAAAACGAATCGATTTAAAGTCGGGTATATTGCCCACTCTTTTACTATACCCTCTAATAGGCACTCTGAACAAAAACCAGTCTTCTGATTTAGTAGTACCATCGGCTGCATTTACGGTTATTCTTCTTTTATCCGTAACAAAGGGAGTTACGCCAACATCCATACCAGGTTTTAATTGAAGCTCATATTCGTAATAAGCTTCTGTTTCATTAAGTGTATTGTCTCTATTTAAATCTTCATTATCCGGAAACAAAGTAGCGGCTGAAGTAAACTGACCGCCGGTAGTTGCAATAGGCGAATTGCCTTGCGGGTTATTAAAGTTTTTATATCTACCTAAAATACCTGTACCTGCAGCATCATATACCGGATCTCTAAACCAACGATAATTATCGTTAGAAGGATCATTAATTGCTGCCGCATAAATAGGAGAAGTAGCGCCAAAATTATTGGCTAATTTTTGTAGCGTAGTTGATCTTTTTCTTCTTTCACCATCGTCATCTAACCCATCAAATCCCACATCCTGAAAAGGTCTGTCATTTGGATCATTACTAAATGCCTGAGTAATTTGAATTGGATTTACTGGTGTTTTACCCCAAGTATTGCTGCTATCTACTGCTGCAGGAACATTGGGCGTATTCATTCCATTTTCATAAAAACGCTTGCCATCTTTCAACACATCTTCACTAATATTACCAAAGTTTAAATAGAGTTTACCGCCTTTACTATTAGGATTGGTAATAAAAGGGTTTTGCACCCAAAATTCAACAAATTCAATATTATTGGTTTCAAAATCTGTTTGATCTATAGAACGCATAATACCTCCCCAACGAGTGGCCGGGTTGGTTAATTTTCCGGAAGCGGTAACCTGTCCGGGAGATGTTTCAAAGTTATATGCTCCTTTTTCTGTAGGATAATAGGCTAAATCAAAGGTAGCAGCTTGAACATCGGTAATATTTGTAGTTCTTTGAGGAAAGAGTTCATTGGTAAATATTTGACGAACTCTTGGGTCGCTCAATTCTACTAAATTTTTACGCAATGGATTATTCGTACTGTTTTTATCCTGCAAATTTGGTTCAATATTATACCATGCAAGTTTTGCCCTGTTCTTATTATAATCAAGACTATCAGTTAAAATAGCTTCAGGAAATCGAGGATTGCCTTGCGGAGTAGATGCCATAACCCATGAAGTATAAGGGAAACGCAAATCAATGCTAGCCCTTGTACCCTCAAAATCATCAATAAATATAAGACCCTGATCGCCCTGTCCTATTTGAGATGGATGTCCTGGTTTTAATACAGCCACTTCACCATAAGCACTGATAGAAGATTTTGCTTTTGTTTCATAGAAAGGTAATCTATTCAGCATGCGAGTTAATCCAGGAAAAGAATTTCGATAACTAAAATCAAACCCATACATGGTGTTTTTAATAGGATCATCGCCATAACTCATTTTAGTAAAGAATGGACGTTCGCCCAACTTCACCATGGTTGCGCCCCAATTGAATTTTTTATTGGCAATATAATCTAACCTCAATCCGGTAAACCCACGCTGTTGAACACCAAATCCAATATTATTTTCAAAAGAAACTTTAACAGGAATATTAGAACTTAATAACCCCTGATTGATAATTTTAACTGTCCCTAAATTATAGTCAACAATATAATCTCTACCTTCTCTAAGTACCTGACCACCGGCAGTTACCGAAACAGATCCTTGCGGTATATTAAAGGCATTTAAATAAATTTCAGATCCACCACTGCTGCCCTTCACCTGGCCCTGCATCACAAAGCGATTTAAGTTAGCATAAGTTTGTGCAATTGCTTTAATAGAATCATACAATTGATAGTATATGTATTTCTTTTTAGTGGCGGTAGACATTCCTGCAAAAGCAAGCGTATCTAAATCTCTACCAAATGGTTCTAATACTGGAAATACTACTCTACCTAATTGAGGCAAAATGGTGAACCCTTCAATATAATCAAATACACCATCTGGCTGGGGATCATTTCTATTATTTAAGCGATCTAAGTTTAAAATTCTAAGTAAAGATTTACCATCTGCAGCTGGTGAGGTTTCTGGAAGATATCGTTTTAAACCACCGCTTGGTTCTTCGTATAAAACATTCAATTTAAATTCATCGCGCTGAATTCCACCAAACAAATCTAACGAGTAAACATTTTTCATCATCAATCCCCAAAGTGGAGATTCAGTTCTTTGTGAAGTTGCTTTTAATAATTTCAAAAACAACACTTTTTGAACACCTCGGTTAGAATCTAATGCAATATCCTGAGAAAATTCACCCACCTGAAATACTTTACCATTGTAGGTATACTGATATGCAATTGCTAATACTTCATCGGACTGCAATTGTGAGTTGATTGAAATAAAACCTGCTTGTGGATTAAAATAATATTCATTCGGAGAAAGTTTTCGGGCAAATGTTTTTTCATAATCATCAACAGGCCTTAGTCCTTTGCTCAATAATAAACTATTTACAAAAGCCGGATTTCTGGCATTTGGATTGCTAACTAATGAACTAAATAAATCATTGGCACCATTTGCAGGCAATTGATTTCCACCGTAAGAATGTGTTACTGGATTATATGGATTGGGTTCGCCTAAATCAGTCAATCCCACAATATCTCTAGCTTCTGTAGTTGCGCCCGTTCTATTGGTTACCCAAACTTCAACGCGCTGAATTTGCACTTGAGAATTTACTACAGGCAAATTTTTCATCGTCTTATTGTAGTTGGTCCGGAAATAATTGGCCAATAAGAAGTGACGATTTTCCTCATAATCATCTAAACGCTTTTGAAAAGCCTGCGTAGCAGCACCACCTTGTAATCCAACCGATTGTCTGCTAGAACGCTGATTGGCCAAAGCTGCAGTAACAAACAATTTACCAAATTGTAATTGCGATTTTACCCCAAATAAATTTTGCGCACTAGTAATTAAAGTAGATTTTGTTTGGAAATTAATATTACCTGCTTCTAAGGTTTTAATGATTTCATCATCCATCCCTTTATAATTCAGCTTTAACTGGTTATCGAAACCTAGGTTTGAGAGTGTATTATAGTTGATAGGGAATTTTAATTTATCACCAATATTGGCATTTAAATTAAGATTGGCATTCATGTCAAAATCAAACCCACCATTTTTTCTTGCACGTTCCGGCAGCGTAGGATTTTTAATATTTTGTCCTTGATAGCCAGCCAAAATATTTACTTCACCACTTGGTTTAATATCAAACTTGAAAGGATTTGAAAGTGGGTCTGCAACCAGATCGTTTATTTTTTTATTGCCATCTTTCAGCTGGTCTTTTAATTTTTTAGCGCCATCGGTTACTTGGTCTTTTATGTTTACAACGGATTTTACTTTGTCATTAATTGCGCCTAAGCTGGGAAGGGCTGATTTTAAATTTTCGCTACCAATTCCAAAAATTCTATCAAATAATTTTTCATAGGCACGCATTGGTGGACGTGGTGTTTTCTTATTCAGTTGAGTTAATGCATCTGCTCTTTTTTTGAAGTATTCAGTTTCATCATTTTTAGATTGAATCTGCATGTACTCATCGAAAGTTAAATTAACCGGCTTTCGGTAGTTTCTTCCTCCTATCTTTTCCTGAATAAAATAAGTTTTGGTAGTAGGATCGTATTGTACAGATTGCTTAATTAAGTTGGTATCTCTCAGATCAAAGGGGTTATTACTTTTTGAAGAAAATAAGTCGCCTCTTCTATCACTGATAGGATAACGCAATGAGTCTGATTGTTGCGCAGATAAACTTACACAACAGAATAGCAAATATGCTACAAGTAAGATATTTGGAGTTTTCAAAAAAAAAGCTTTGTTGGGTAGAGTTTTATGCTATATGTTACAAATTTTTTAGTGCTTGTTTAATTATATCTTCTATTGAAAGGTCATTAGATTGTTGCTGAACAACTTTTTTAACTGCTTGTTCCGCCATTACCCTTCCTATACCCAGTGATATTAATGCATTCACAGCATCTACATCATTCTGTTGAATACTAAATCCTGTTAATGGTGTGTCCATTGCTTGCTTGCCCAGCTTGTCTCTCAACTCAACTATTAATCGTTCAGCAGATTTTTTGCCAATGCCTTTAATACTTTCTAATTGTTTGGTATTTCCCTGAACAATTGCTCTAGTAATTTCATCGGGACGCATACCAGAAAGCATCATTCTTGCAGTTGAAGCACCTACTCCTGATACACTAATCAATTGCAAAAAAAGCTCTTTTTCATTCAATTCAGCAAAACCATACAAAGTATGCGCGTTTTCAGTTATATGCAAATAGGTATACAACTGACCAGATTCTTTGCTACTTATTGCAGAATAAGTGTTAAGGCTTATATTCAATTCATACCCCACGCCATTTACATCCACTACAATACGGGCGGGGGTTTTAACTGCAAATATTCCTTTAACAAAAGCTATCATAAATGGCTGCAAAATTAGCAAAAAGAAAGCAATTAGCTTTATCTTTATGGTTTTATGTGAAGATAATAAATAATATAATATATATCAAGTTAATAATTCATGAATAAACCAACAGCAGCAATTACCGCAGTAGGCGGTTATGTACCCGAAACTAAGCTAACCAACTTTGATCTTGAGAAAATGGTAGAAACCAACGATGAATGGATCAGAAGTAGGACAGGTATAGAAGAGAGAAGAATTTTAAAAGAGCCCGGCAAGGCTAGTAGTGATATGGCCGTACCTGCTATTCAAGAAATTTTACGTAAGAAAAACATGGATCCCAAAGAGATTGACTGCATTATTTGTGCAACAGTTACTCCTGATATGACTTTTCCTGCAACAGCTGTTATTATTGCTGATAAAATAGGTGCAACCAACGCCTGGGGGTTTGATTTAAGTGCAGCATGCAGTGGCTTTTTATTTGCATTAAGCACAGGTGCCATGTACATAGAAAGCGGTCGATTTAAAAACATTATTGTGGTTGGAGTAGATAAAATGAGTGCCATTATAGATTATACCGATAGGGCAACTTGCATTATTTTTGGAGATGGAGCTGGAGCCGTTTTATTGCAACCTTCAACCGATGAAAATGGCATTAAAGACAGTATCTTAAAAAGTGATGGCAGCGGTAGAGATTTCTTACATATAAAAGCAGGCGGTTCTTTGAAACCAGCCACAATTGAAACTGTAATGGCTAAAGAACACTATGCTTTTCAAGAAGGCCAAACTGTGTTTAAGTTTGCTGTAAAAGGAATGGCCGATGTAAGTGCTGAATTATTAGAAAGAAACAACCTTACGGGAGATGATATAGATTGGTTGGTACCACACCAGGCTAATTTGAGAATTATTGATGCTACTGCCAACAGGATGGGATTGGCTAAAGAGAAAGTAATGATTAACATTCAAAAATATGGCAATACAACAGCGGCAACACTACCGCTATGCTTGTGGGATTGGGAAAGTAAATTAAAGAAAGGTGATAATATAGTATTAGCAGCTTTTGGTGGAGGATTTACTTGGGGTGCTACATTGGTTAAATGGGCTTATTAATATTTTTTTCAGCGCCCACCCGTCAGACCATGGTCTGACGGGTGGGATATAACTTATTGATTATGAGTACTAATTTTAAAGGCATCGGCTCAACCGCCATTCATGCATCTGGACATAATAATGCCGACCATGCTCACCTTACACCAATTCATGCCAGCTCTACTTTTACTTTTGATACAGCAGAAGAAGGAAGTGAACGTTTTGCTGGCAGCGATAAAACAAAAATTTATAGTCGTTGGGGTAATCCAAGTTTTACGGTGGCAGAAGAAACAATTGCTGCACTAGAAACATTTGGTTTAACAGACAGTGCTGGAAATCCACTTAAAGCAAAAGCACTATTACATTCAAGTGGCCAAGCAGCACTCACCACATTGTTTTTAGGTACTTTAAAAGCAGGGGACGTAGTACTATCGCATCCTGCTTTATATGGCGGCACCCATGAATTACTTTTAAAAGTATTGGCCAATAATAATATAGAAACTATACTCATAGATCTACATCAACCAGAATTAGTAGAAGCTGCCTTAAAGACCAATCATTCTATTAAACTCATTCATATAGAAACCCCTTCTAACCCCACATTGCGATGTGTTGATATAGCAATGATAAGTTCTCTGGCTAAAAAATATGGTATTTTGGTTTCGGTAGATAATACAGCTGCAACGCCCTATTTACAACAACCTTTTAAATATGGCGCCGATTTTGTAATGCATTCGACCACCAAATTTTTAAATGGTCATGGAACAGCTATTGGCGGGGTATTATTAGGAACTGATTTAGATAAAATGAACAGTTCGATTTGGAAATGGCATGTGCTTTTAGGTGGTAACAGCAATCCTTTTGATGCTTTTTTACTTGCCCAAGGGATGAAAACTTTGGAATTAAGAATGGAAAGACATTGTTCAAATGCAATGCAATTAGCCCATTTTTTATCGGAACACCCGGCAGTGGAAAAAGTAAACTACAGTGGATTAACTACGCACCCAGATCATGCAATTGCCAAAAAACAAATGCGCCATCCAGGTGCATTGATGAGTTTTGAATTAAAGGGGGGGATAGATGCCGGACGAAAATTCATCAATCAACTTAAAATGTGTGTACGTGCAATTTCCTTTGGCACACCCGACACATTGTTGTCTCATCCTGCAAGCATGAGCCATATGGGCATACCAAGAGAAGAAAGGTTGAAAGCCGACATTTCTGATGGACTTATTCGTTTAAGTGTTGGCATAGAAAATATTGAAGATATTTTGAACGATTTTAGTGAATCCTTGAAATAACAAATTATAATAAAAACTTAGGCCACTTATTTTATGCATATTCAAATCAGAAGAGCTGAAAAGAATGATTGTTCCCGCATATTGGAACTAATTACAGAACTAGCCGTTTATGAAAAAGCGCCCGACGAAGTTACTGTAACACTTGCCCACTTTGAAGAAAGTGGTTTTGGATTAAATCCGGTTTGGTGGGGTTTTGTAGCTGAAGAAACCTTTTCCGATGGCAATAAACAGATTCATGGTTTTGCCCTTTATTACATCAGATATAGTACATGGAAAGGTCAGCGTATGTATTTAGAAGACATATTGGTTACAGAAAAAATGCGCGGAAGAAAAATCGGCAAATTACTTTTCGATCAATTGATTGCAGAAGCCACGGAAAAAAAATTAAACGGAATAGTTTGGCAGGTGCTCGATTGGAATACACCTGCCATAGAATTCTACAAGAAGTATAATGCTACCTTCGACCCCGAGTGGGTTAATTGCAGCATCATGTTTCAATAATTAACTTATTCCGTCTGTAATAATAGTACTACCTGCGATTTTACCTACAAGTCCTTGTAAAACTTTACCTGGACCACATTCAGTAAAATGAGCCGCACCATCGGTTACCATTGCTTGCACACATTGCGTCCATTTAACTGCACCGGTAAGCTGCTCTATAAGGTTCTTTTTAATTTCTAGCGGATCTAATACTGCTTTTGCAACCACATTTTGGTAAACAGCGCAGGAAGGATTGTTAAATGTAGCAGCATGAATTGCTTCTGCCAATTCTTCTTTTGCAGGTGCCATCAATGGCGAGTGAAAGGCGCCACCGACAGGCAATACCAATGCACGTTTAGCACCAGCTTCCTTCATTTTATTACAAGCTAATTCAATGGCATTGATTGAGCCACTGATTACCAATTGACCCGGACAATTGTAATTTGCAGCAACTACTACTTCTCCAATTTCTTGCTGAATTTGATTGCAAATTTCTTCCACTTTATCATCGGGCAAGTTCAAAACAGCTGCCATAGTTGATGGATTTAATTCACAGGCTTTCTGCATAGCTTTTGCACGAATACTCACTAATTTAAGTGCATCTTCAAATCCTAGTACCCCATTGGCTACTAGTGCAGAAAACTCACCCAAAGAATGGCCCGCTACCATACTTGGCTGAGCATTTTCAAGTGTTTTAAAAGCAGCAACTGAATGTAAAAAAACAGCAGGCTGCGTAATGTTTGTCTGCTTAAGTTCTTCATCAGTACCTTCAAACATTACATCGCTTATACGGAACCCTAATATATCATTGGCTTGTTCAAATAACTCTTTTACTGCACTATTAGATTCGTACAAATTTTTTCCCATTCCGGAAAACTGTGCACCCTGTCCGGGGAATACAAAAGCATGTTTTGACATTGATTGTAAGTTTTATTGGCAAAGTAAAGGGTTTTCAATTTTTTAAGTAAATTAAAAAACTGAAAACCCTTTATCCATAGATATTATTTACAATCAACCTAATTAAAAAGTAGTATTAAAGTCTAAATACTTTAAAAATTCATTTTTTGTTGCTTCTTGTTTGAACTTACCTCCATAAAATGCAGTTATGGTAGAGGAAGTATCATCTTCTACCCCCCTGCTAGCTACGCATAAATGTTTAGCATCAATCAAAATTGCCACATCTTCCGTTTCTAGTGCCGATTGTAATTCTTTGGCAATTTGCATGGTTAAACGTTCTTGTACTTGCGGGCGCTTGGCATAATATTCAACCAACCGATTCAACTTACTTAAACCAATTACTTTACCGCTACTTATATATGCTACATGTGCTTTCCCAATAATTGGTACAAAATGGTGCTCACAATTACTGTAAAATGAAATATTTTTTTCTACCAACATTTCATTGTACTGGTACTTATTGTCGAATAATGCAACCATTGGCTTATTAGCAGGATTTAATCCATTGAAAATTTCCTGAATATACATTTTAGCAACTCGCTTAGGTGTACCTTTCAAGCTATCATCGGTCAAATCTAATCCCATGGTTTCCATTATGGCTTTAAAATGCTCTTGAATAATGGCAATTTTTTCTTCGTCAGATTTTAGAAAAGCATCTGCGCGCATCGGTGTTTCAACGGTAGTCATGATATGACTGTCTCCCATTTCATCTATCATAGAGTCACTAAATTCTATTTTATCGCCATTAAGACGGATATTCGACAAAGTTTCTTTCTGTTTCATGTAATCTAATTTTTAAGTCTAATTGACGTTCTAATTTATTGCGCAATAGTTCATAAATAACAACTGCTATGTTTTCTACTGTAGGATTTAAATCTCTAAATTCTACCGTATCTAAATTCAAATTTTTATGATCAAATCTGTTAAGTACTTCAACTCTTATTAAATCGCTTAATATTTTCAAGTCAACTACATAACCCGTTTCAATATTGATTTCACCAGTAACCTGTACTGTTAACTCGTAATTGTGCCCATGATAATTATCGTTATTACACAATCCAAATACTTCTTTATTCCGTTCAACACTCCAGTTTGGATTATTTAAACGATGTGCAGCATTGAAATGCTCTTTTCTAAAAACTGCTACTTTATGTTGGGTCATTTTTAATACAATTTCATAAAAGTGTACACCTATCACCTTTAAGGACTTTAATCACTATTTTTTCTTACGAAATGATAAGCTATAACTCTATTTAGAGGACTGTTTCAGAAGTGTGCTGATCAAGTGCCCCATATAAATCAATTAATACAACGCAAAATGAGTTAATTTGTTTAAACTACTTTAGGAAATAATTAAACAAATTGTTTTTTATTTAAAACTGTTTAACAATATACGATTAATTAGCCAAAATACTCCACATATATACGTTGTGTTTCATATAATTTAACACAATGTAGCGATACTGAATCTGGTAAAAATTTAGTTAATTCATCCCATATAGCTATGGCTAAATTTTCGGTGCTGCACATTTTTCCCTCCATAAAAGGGACATCTAAATTTAGATTTTTATGGTCTAAATAATCAATCACATGTTCTTTAATAAGCTTACTTAACTGTTTAACATCAAATAAAAAACCAGTATCGGGATGCGGTTCTCCTTTTATAGTAACAAAAAGATCATAATTATGACCATGCCAGTTGTCATTTGCACAAACGCCAAAAACAGCTTCATTTTGTTCTTTAGGCCATTTAGGATTGTATAATTTATGGGCTGCGTTAAATTGCTCTAATCTGGTTAGGTACACCATGCTGATCAAAAATTTTTGCAAAGGTACAAAAACTAAGAAAGTTGACCATTTTTCATCAACTTTACATTTAGAAATATGCCAAAATAAAAGTTTGCCTACTAAAATAAGAACATACAGATGAATAAACAGTGACAAAAAACATGAAATAACAACAAAAAAAATTGCAATACCACCTAAAAATATTATTCAGACGTATTACATGTGAGCCAAGATATTAATAAATATAAACCAATGAAAGTAATAATTACGGCAGCAACTTCGAGCGAATGGATGGCTACTTATGAAAAGCTCAACCAATTGAATATAGCTGAAAATTTGCCAATAAATATTGATTTTTGCCTAACAGGTGTAGGTATACTTTCAAGTGCCGTAGCATTAACTACATTGGCAATAAATCATCAACCCGATTTAATCATACAAATGGGAATTTCAGGTGCTTTTAATGATGTAATACCACTTGGCAAAGTAGTGATAGTAGAAAATGAAATGTTAGGAGATCTTGGAGTAGAAGAAAATGGGACATGGAAAGATCTATTTGATTTGAATTTAGTAACATTAAATACCCCACCATTTAATAATGGGAAACTAAGTAACCCATGGTTGCAAAAATTCAATTTGCTTGAACTAAAGAAAGTAAATGCTATTACAGTAAATCAAATAAGCACCAATGCTGAAAATATCAAAAGGATAACTAATAAATATCAACCCGAGCTCGAAAGCATGGAAGGAGCTAGTTTACACTATATTGCTCTTAAAATGGGTATTCCATTTTTACAGATTAGGGGTGTATCAAATTATGTAGGAGAAAGAGACAAAACGAAATGGTTCATTAAAGAATCGATTTCAAATCTTAATCAAACTGTAATTAAATACATTGAACAATTAATTAAATTAAATGCATAAATATGAAATTTACGTTGGCATTTTCCCCTTGCCCAAATGACACTTTTATATTTGATGCCCTTGTAAATCGTAAAATTGATACCGAGGGTATTGAATTTGAAGTAGCCCTAGAAGATGTGCAAACGCTCAATGAGTGGGCATTACAGGGCAGAATGGATTTTTCCAAAATCAGCTATGGGGTATTACACTTAGTGCAAAATGAATATACATTACTGAATAGTGGCGGTGCTCTTGGAATGGGGGTTGGACCACTTTTAATTAGTAATGCTGCTTTAGATACTAATAATTATGAACTATTACAAGAATGGGTAAATAATCATTCTATTGCTATTCCGGGAGCCAATACTACAGCGCACTTACTTTTTTCATTAGCTTTCCCAAATGCTAACAACAAAATATTTAAGGTATTTCACGAAATTGAGGAAGCAATTTTATCTGGAGAGGTTGAAGCAGGGGTAATCATACATGAAAACAGATTTACCTTCACAGCAAAGGGGTTAACCCAATTGATAGATTTGGGTAAGTATTGGGAAGATACACAACAAGTACCCATACCATTAGGCGGTATCATTGGGAAAAAAAATATAGACCTAAATATTGTAAAAAAAGTAGATCTACTCATTCAAAAAAGTGTTCAATATGCGTTTGAGCATTATCCGGCAATTGCACCCTATGTTAGTGAACATGCACAAGAGATGAGTGAAGAAGTAATGCGTAAACATATAAACTTATATGTTAATGATTTTTCAATAGATTTAGGAGAAAATGGCCGGAAAGCTGTTGCTGTTTTACAAAGTGTAAGGGATGCATAAGCTTAGGTTAAATGGAATGAAGAATTATTAAAAACGCATAAATCCGCAAACCGGTCAGACCATGGTCTGACCGGTTTGCGGATTTATGCGACTTAGATGGCATTATCCCTGTTTCAACGCTTCTGAATATACCAACAATACCCTTTTCCTTGCAACCTCATGTATTACGATAGGTTGCGGATAGGTGAGCTCCTGAAATTCGGGTACCCACTTTTTAATATAAGAGAGAGATTTATCGAATTTTTCGGTTTGTAAATAAGGATTAAACACCCTGAAATAAGGAGCAGCGTCGCAACCGCTCCCACTGGCCCATTGCCATCCACCGTTATTCGCCGCTAAATCGAAATCCAATAATTTCTGTGCAAAATAGGCTTCACCCCAACGCCAATCAATTAGCAAGTGCTTGGTTAAAAAAGAGGCCACTATCATACGCACCCGATTGTGCATAAAACCTGTTGCATTTAATTCACGCATGCCAGCGTCAACTATTGGATAACCTGTAGTTCCTTCACACCACCGCTTGAACTCTTCTTCGTTATTTCTCCACAAAATTCTATCATACTCAAGTTTAAAAGATTTACCTTTTCCAACCCTAGGGAAATGCCATAAAATAGCTTGATAAAAGTCTCGCCATATCAATTCATTAAGAAAAGTTTCATTAGTTTGATTAGCGGTTTTAGCCAATGCCCTTATACTTATTGTACCAAAACGAAGGTGAACCCCTATTTTAGAAGTGCCATTGTCTAAGCCAGGAAAATTTCGATTCTCAGTATACTGCCTAATAATATTAGTCTGTACTACTTTAGATGGAAATAATAAACCTGATTTTTCAAAGCCCATTGATGCAAGTGTAGGAATTGGTTGTTCTATTTGCTTTAAAAAATGATTCATTAACAACTGAGTAGTATATTCCTTTAAATCGTTTTCTGTTAATTTGGCTTTCCATTTTCGTGAATAGGGTGTAAACACAGTATAGGGTTTACCATCATCTTTAATTACTTCATTTTTCTCGAAAATAACCTGGTCTTTAAATGTCAGTAGTTTTATACCCCTATCTTCTAAAAATGCATCTATGGCTATATCTCTTTCTACAGCATACGGTTCGTAATCATGGTTAGTATAAACAGTATCAATGCTGTAATTTTCTGATAATATATCAAAAACTTCATAAGGCGTACTGTAAAAAACCTGCAAAGATGAGCCAATTGGTATCAGTTGTGACTGGATTTCAGAAAGGGCAAGATGAATAAACTCAACACGAGGGTCGGACTTGTTATCAAGTTTATCCAATATATTTTTGTCGAAAATAAAAATTGGAAGAACAGGAAACTTACTACTTAGCGCATGAAATAGGCCTACATTATCTATTAATCTAAGATCTCTCCTAAACCAAAATACGCTTATTTTCTGTTGCATGTGTTGATTATTTCATTAATATATTGAGACCCATTGAATTTTCACAATTAGCAATTGATAATAGCATTCAACGGTTGAATATTGCTCAATTGGTTGATAGGAATGATATATTACAATAAAATATTCAAATAGTTTGAAGTATACGGATAAAAAAAATCCTGGTCACCAACGGCAACCAGGATTTTTAATATAAAAATGAATTAGAATTAGAATTTAGGCACTAATTCTACTCTTCTGTTTAAAGCTCTTCCTTTTTCAGTTTTATTATCAGCAACTGGGTTAGCCGAACCAAAACCTTTAGCAGATAAACGATCAGCAGTTAATCCTTTTGCAACCAAATATTGCAATGCAGCTTCAGCACGTTTTTGTGATAAAGTATTGTTGATTGCATCACTTCCGGTATTGTCAGTATAACCTTCGATCTCTAATTTAAGAGTTGGGTATTTTTTCATTAAGTTGATAACTGGAACAATTTTAGACTTAGCTGAAGTAGCATTAGCCAATTTGGTAGTACCAGTATAGAAATAGAAAATTTTAGCAACACGAGTTAATTCAGGAGCAATGTCAGGACAACCTGCATTTGCAGCGATACCAGCCACTGTAGGGCATTTGTCTTGCTCATCATTAACTCCGTCATTATCGCTATCTGGTATAGGGCAACCAGCATAATTTACAGAACCAGCAACAGTAGGACATTTATCTTGCTCATCATTTACACCATCATTGTCAGTATCTGGTATAGGACAACCGTTGTACTTTGCAATACCTGCCAAAGTAGGGCATTTATCTTGCTCATCATTAATACCATCATTATCGGTATCTGGTATAGGACAGCCGTTGTATTTAGCCAAACCAGCTACGGTAGGACACTTATCTTGGTCGTCATTAATGCCATCTTTATCAGTATCTACAGGCGCAACTACCGGAGGAGCAACAGGTGTTGTAGGTTTAACATTTTTCTTAGAAGCTTTTAATTCAAATAACTTCCATTTTAAACCAGCTTGTACGCCACGAGTGTAAAATTGAACACCCACATTAGGGTTAGTAATTGATTTTTGATCCGATAAACCTTGCATGTAACGTGCATAAAACTGAATTTTCTTTGCAGAAAACAATTCTACGCCCGCAGTTACAATTGTACTTACTGCTTCAAATTGACCCTTGAAATAGGTAGCAGATCTACCATCATTTTCAATCTTATTTAAGAAATCAATCTGTGGACCTGCCAATACTGATACATTTTCTCCTAATTTATACTTTAATAACAATGGAACAGACTGATACTGTTGTTTTCCAGAAAACTGACCTGTAGAAGCATACTTATGTTTGTATTGTAAAACACTATATTGAAACTGAGGCTCAAAAGATAATTTTTTTGAAATTGGAATATTTACCCACAAACCAGCAGCATAACCTAAAGCGCCATGATATTGGTTATTCCATGAACTTTTTTTCACTTGAAACCAAGAGTCATTTCCAGCTCCAAGTATACCTCCACTAATAGCTTCCTTCTTTGCAGATGTTTGAGCATTCATCTGTAAACTGAAAAAACACACTACCGCTATAAGCAGCATTTGTTTGATTAATTTCATTGCTTTTTATTTTAACGTTATAATTGACTAAAGTATGATTTGAGACTGCCAAAAAGCAATCCGTGCAAAATTACTACAATTAAGGCTATTATTAAATAAAATTATTTGATAATTTGCAAAAAATAATGCCGAAAACCATCTAAATTCAAAATTAGATAAAGGCACTATAAGAAAATATCCATGAATTTTCTGTAAAGCGATTCCGAAAATTGATTAGGATATGCAATATTTTCAAATTGCTTTACCCACCTTATACCTGAAATTACATTGGTCAAAAAAACCTCATCAGCTGCTACTAAATCAGCTGGTTTTAAACTGGTTTCCTCCACCAAATAATCATTTTTACGTAATTGCTCTAACAAATACCTACGCATAACGCCTGCTATTGGCCCTTCAGACAATGCTGGTGTTTTTATAAGACCATCTTTTACAATGAATAAGTTAGAAAAAGTTGCATCTACTAAATTTCCGTAGGCATTCAATAAAACAGCATCGTTTAACTGGCGCTCTTTCGCCCAAATAGCCGCCATGGCATAGGGCAAATAATTATTGCTTTTAATTGTAGAAAAAAAGTCAGGCGACTTCACTGTACCGGTAAAAATTCCAATATCCAAGCCGTTTTCATTCATTTTATTACTGGTAAGATCTAACCCCCATGTTTGAATTAAAAGGTGCGGATAATGACTAATTTCATCATATAACCCACCATTTCCTCTATATACAGTAATTCGAACTCTAGCCAACTGTTGATGATGATTTTTTTTAACCAACTCTGTGATGGCATTAATGATATAACCGGCAGACAAAAATGAAGGTGGAACAAATTTGAATGTTTCTAATGCATGAAAAAAACGCTCCATGTGAAAAGACTCCAACAAGATTTTACCCTTACTCCATTTCATGGTTTCAAAAAATCCATCTCCATAACGAAATGAACGATTATTATGGGATATTTGGAGTTTATCTGAACGCATAAAACTTCCATCATTAAAAATAAATAATGTTTCAGTCATAGGCACAAATATAGAATGAAGCTAAATTCGTTGTACAGTTAATTTATTAATAACATGAAAATAATCAATATAATTCGGGAATTAGAAAAAAAAGCGCCATTGGCTTTTCAAGAATCATATGACAACGCAGGACTTCTCACCGGATCCCCCGAAATGCTTTGCAGTGGGATACTTTGTACACTCGATGCAACGATAGAAGTATTAAAAGAAGCAATGGAAAAAGGGTGCAATTTGGTGGTAGCTCATCATCCAATTGTATTTAAAGGATTAACTAAAATAACCGGGAAAAATTACGTTGAAAAGGCAATTATATATGCAATTAAGCATGATATTGCCATTTATGCCATCCATACAAACCTCGATAATGTGCTAAATGGTGTAAATTTTAGCATTGCACAACGGCTGGGATTAATTAATACAACAATTTTATCTCCCAAAAATAATCAATTGGCTAAATTAATTACCTACGCTCCAATTGGAACAGCAGAAGATATTACCCAGGCCCTATTTAATGCAGGAGCAGGGCATATTAGCGAGTACAGTGAATGCAGTTTTACGGTTAACGGTATGGGATCATATATGGGGTCTGCCCAATCAAACCCTACAATTGGCAAGCCAGGTGTAAAACAATTTACTTCAGAAACCAAGATTGAAGTGATTTTACCTACCTATTTACAATCCCAAGTAATTGAAGCATTAAAAAACAAGCATCCATACGAAGAAGTAGCATACTATGTTATTCCACTTTTAAATGAATATGTTACTGTTGGAAGTGGTTTATTGGGAGAATTTTCAGCTCCAATTGATGAAATGGAATTATTGACCTTATTAAAAGATCATTTTAACCTATCGGTAATTAAACATACCCCCTTATTAAACCAAAAAATAACTAAAATAGCGGTTTGTGGGGGGGCAGGTAGCTTCCTAATACAAGCCGCTTTAAGGGCTGGAGCCCAATATTTCATCAGCTCAGACATAAAATATCATGAATTTTTTGATGCTGAAAACCGCATGGTTATAGCAGATATTGGCCATTGGGAAAGTGAACAATATACAACAGAACTGCTTTTTTCGTATTTAACCACTAAATTCCCTAACTTTGCCGTCCTAAAAACGGCAATTAACACCAATCCGGTGCGCTACTTTTTAGGATAATCTCAAACTATAATTACATATGGCATCTGTAAAAGATTTCTCCGTTGAAGAAAAATTAGTAAACTTATTGCGTTTACAAAAGATCGATAGTAAGTTAGATGGAATTCAGGTTTTAAAAGGCGAACTTCCAATGGAAGTAAGTGATTTAGAAGATGAAATTCAGGGTTTGCAAAGTCGCCAAACTCGTATTGAAGAGGAAATTAATGGCATCACAGAATTCATTGAGGGGAAGAAAAATACCATCAAAGAAAGTGAAGCATTAATTGCTAAGTACGAAAAACAAAGCGATAATGTGAAGAATAACCGTGAATTTGAAGCAATCAACAAAGAAGTTGAAATGCAACAATTAGAGGTTAAACTAGCTGAAAAACATATTCGCGATGCCAACGAAGAACTTTCAGATAAAGTAAAATCTTTAGAAAGTGCTAAAAAACAAGTTGCTGTTAAAGAAGGGGTATTGAACCACAAAAAAAGCGAGTTGCAAAAAATAATTGTGGATACTGAAAAAGAAGAAACTGCTTTGAATAAAGTGAGTGCAGATGCTCGTGGACATATAGATGAGCGTTTAATTTACAGTTACGACCGTATCCGCAATAGTTATAGAAATGGATTAGCAGTTGTACCTGTAGAGCGCGATGCTTGTGGTGGTTGCTTTAATTCAATTCCACCACAACGTCAAAGCGAAATTCGCTTACACAAAAAAATCATAGTATGTGAAAACTGCGGACGTATTTTAGTTGATGCAGATATGAATGATTCTATTGAAGCAAAATAATTGTTAATTTATTTTAATATAAATAAGGGGTAATCATTTGGTTACCCTTTCTTATTTTCGGGGTAACAAATGAAACCGATATTAATCATTGGATATTGCTTACTTATTATGCTGAACTCTTCAGCACAAAAAACATTTGAGTTTAACAAAGAAAGCATTTGGGCATATCAGGAAATCACTAAATTAAAATTAAAGCCCGGCAAACAGCTCCTCGAGAAATCAATACAAATCAATCCAAATAACCTCATTCCTGTTTTATTAGGTAGTTATTGCGATTTTTATACCCTGTTTTTAAATGAAGATCCGGGAGCGTATTCTACACTATACCCTGTTTTTGAACAACGGCTCAACCAATTAGAAAACGGCCCCAATACCTCTCCTTTTTATTTGTATTCGCAAGCAATTGTTAGAATACATAGAGCCGGCGTTTCTGTTAAATTTGGTCACTTATGGGATGCAGGATGGGATTTTAGGAGAGCTTACTTATTACTTAAAGAAAATAAAAAAAAATTTCCCAATTTTTCACCCAATGATTTAATGTTCGGGGCACTTCAAGCTGTAATAGGTACCATCCCCAAAAGCTATAAATGGCTAGCCAATTTATTGGGCATGAAAGGCTCCCTTTCTGAAGGCATGAAAACAGTTCGATACTATACCAACAGTAACGATCCATGGGCAAAATTCTTTTATAATGAATCGGCCTTTATTTATCCTTATTTATTATTTTATATAGATAACAAAAAAGAAGAAGCATTACAATTCATCAACCAAAAAAAAATCGACCTAGTAAATAATCATTTATTGGCTTATATGGCTTCTAACATAACCCTCAACAATAAACAGGCAGAACTGATGAAGCTTATTGTAGGGAATAGAAGCAAGTCGGATGATTTTCTTAAACTAAGCGTTTGGGATTTTCAAATGGGTTATGCACGATTGTTTCATTTAGACTTACAAGAAGCGAAAAATTCTTTTGAACAATTTCTTCAAACATTTAAAGGCAATTTTTATATAAAAGATGTATACCAAAAATTAAGTTGGTGTTATTATTTACAGGGTAATATGAAAAAGGCTGAAGAGCTACGCAAACTTCAATTAATTAAAGGCAGTACTGAAACAGATGCCGATAAAAAAGCGTTAAAAGATGCCAAAACGGGTACTTGGCCCAATCAATTGCTGCTTAAAGCCCGTTTATTAAATGATGGCGGATACCACAATGATGCTAATAAACTACTTACAGGGAAAACTGAAGAAGATTTTGAAAAAATTGAAGAAAAACTAGAGTTTACCTACCGAATTGCCCGAATTTTTGACGATTTAGGCAAAGACGATGAAGCTATCCAATTTTATCTTAAATCCATTAAAATTGGTACGGCCAGAAAAGAATATTTTGCATCTAGAGCAGCCTACCAAATTGGCCAGATTTATGAACAAAAAGGACGCAAAGATTTGGCTATAACCTATTACCAGCAATGCCTTGAGATGGAAGACCATGAATTTAAAGACTCATTAGATCAACGAGCAAAAGCAGGTATAGCCAGGTGTAAGGGAGAATAATAGTCGTTCAAATAAAAAAATTAGAATATTGTCTGCTAAAGTTTTAAACAAGCTTCGTTATCTTGCTGTTTTAATTGTATCATAAAACCATAAACCGGAAAACTTGCTTCGGAAATTAATTATTCAGAATTACGCTATCATAGATGAAATTACCATTGATTTCTCTGATAGGATGAACATTATCACCGGTGAAACTGGTGCTGGAAAAAGTATCTTAATGGGTGCACTAGGTCTTATTTTAGGAGACCGTGCCGATACTTCTGTTTTGGTAAATACAGAGAAAAAATGTTTTATCGAAGGCTATTTCTCTGTAGACAATAAAAAAGAGGTAATAGCTTTATTAAAAGAATGGGATTTAGACACAGAAGATGAATTAATATTAAGAAGAGAAATAGGCACCAATGGTAAATCGAGGGCTTTTATTAATGATACACCTACCACCCTTCAACAATTAAAAAAATTAGCCAGTTATTTGGTAGATCTTCACCAACAGTTCGATACGCTTGAATTGGGCGATAGTGATTTTCAGCGGGAGGTAATTGATGCCCTAGCTGGTAACGATTCAGCCATTCAACTGTATAGAAAAGAATTTTTTGTTTGGCAAAACAAGCAAAGAGAATTACAATCTTTAAGAGATGAAAAAGCTGCTTTTTTAAAGGAGTTCGATTACAACCAGTATTTATTTAATGAATTAGAAGAACTCGATTTAAAAGAAAATGAACTAGAAAATTTAGACGAAGAATTAAAAGTATTAAACAATTCTGAAGACATAAAAGCTGGCATACAAAGGGTTTACGTAGCATTAAATGAAGAGGAACAACCAATTGTAGTACAAATAAAGCAACTTATCAACCAGCTTAGCGCATTTGCGGCCTTAAACACCGAACTTCCTGAACTTATTGAAAGGATGAAAGCTGCACAAGTTGAGTTAAAGGATGTAGCAGATGAATTAGACAGAATCAACGGAAATATTTTCTTTGATGAAAAACGAATAGAGTGGATTAATCAACGTTTAAGCGATGGATACAAACTACTTAAAAAACACAATGTTAAGACTACAGCAGAACTAATTCAACTGAAAGACAGTCTTTCTGATAGCTTACAAAATGTATTGCAAATTGATGATGCTATACAATTATTAGAAAAAGATATTTCTCAAAGACAAGCTCAATTAGAAAGAGAAGCTGCCCTAATTAGTAGAGAAAGGGCAAGAACAATTGCACCTTTTGAAAGAGATGTAAATGTACTATTAAAGCAGGTTGGTATGCCCAATGCACTTATCCAGGTAAGATTACAACCTTATTCACTTTATGAATATGGGGTAGAGCAAGTTGAATTATTGTTTGATGCGAATAACAATAATCGTTTTGAGCCAATAAGAAAAGTAGCCAGTGGTGGCGAATTGAGTCGCTTAATGCTCTGTATTAAGTCGCTGGTAGCCGAATCTATTGATTTAGCAACATTAATTTTTGATGAAATTGATACAGGTATATCTGGGGAAGCAGCAAAGCAAGTTGGGCTCATCATGAAGAATATGTCGGCAAAAAGACAGATAATTTGTATTACCCATCAACCTCAAATAGCAGGCAAAGCCAATGCCCATTACTATGTGTATAAAGATAAAAAAGGAGAAAAAATTCAAACGACTATACGTCGGTTAACCGATGAAGAGCGAATTCATTCAATCGCTCAAATGTTAAGTGGCGAACAACCTACTGCAGCTGCATTAGACAATGCCAGAGAAATGGTCTATAATTAAGTATGGGTTGTTAGTAGATTAGCGTTATTTTAGCCGAATAAAATTAGCATATGGCATATAATTTATTAAAAGGTAAACGAGGTATTATTACCGGTGCATTAGATGAAAATTCTATTGCATGGAAAGTTGCCGAAAAAGCACACGAAGAAGGAGCTACTTTTGTTTTAACCAATGCTCCTATTGCAATGCGAATGGGAGAAATCAACAAACTGGCAGAAAAAACAGGTGCTACCATAATACCTGCAGATGCTACCAATATTGATGAAATAACCCATCTTTTCACTCAATCTCAGGAAGTACTTGGCGGAAAGCTTGATTTTGTTTTACATTCAATAGGTATGAGTGTGAATATCCGTAAAAAGATTCCCTATACCGAATCTAATTACGATTATTTTATGAAAGGAATTGATGTTTCAGCTATGTCTTTTCATAAAATGTTGGCAGTTGCAAAAAAGTTAGATGCTATTAATGAATGGGGCAGTGTTGTTGCACTTACCTATATGGCAGCTCAAAGAACTTTTCCATTTTATACTGATATGGCCGATATTAAAGCCATGCTTGAATCTATCGGTCGTAGCTTTGGCTATCACTATGGATTGGAGAAAAAAGTACGCATTAACACTGTATCGCAATCGCCTACCAAAACTACTGCAGGCAGTGGTATTAAAGGATTTGGCGATTTCTATGATTTTGCCAATTCTGTTGCCCCACTAGGAAATGCAAGTGCAGAAGATTGTGCCAACTACTGTATTACTTTATTTTCAGACCTCACCCGAATGGTAACCATGCAAAATTTATTTCATGATGGCGGATATTCATCCACAGGGGTTAGTATGGATGTGATGGAGAAATTAGGCATTGCAAATCAATAAAAACAAACACATGAACTTAATTGATCTACTTGGTTATTTTGGTGCTTTTTTAAGTGCAATAACATTCATCCCTCAAGTGCTGCAAGCATGGAAAACAAAAAGTGTGGGAGATTTAAGTATTTGGATGATTCTGATAGTTATTACCAGTACCATTGTATGGCTAATTTATGCTGTAAATGTAGGCAGTGGGCCTGTATTGGTTGCCAATATAATTGTGTTAGTGCTTTCATTGTTGCTTTTCTATTTTAAGCTGACATTTAAAAAGCCACTATAATTAATTGATTTAAAAAATATAAAGTGCGGTATTGAGCCGCACTTTTTTATTTCTTAATACTCATCTTCGTTGAACATAAAATCTTCCTGACTAGGATAATCAGGCCAAATGTCTTCAATGCTTTCATACACTTCACCTTCATCATCTAATTCTTGAAGATTTTCAACTACTTCCAGAGGGGCGCCACTTCGGATAGAATAATCGATTAACTCATCCTTGGTAGCAGGCCATGGAGCCTCTTCTAAATAACTTGCTAATTCTAATGTCCAAAACATAGTATCGATTATTTTTTGCAAAAGTAACCGTATAAATGATACCACCAAATGAGAGTTAATCACTTTTATGCAAAGTAATCCACATAAAACACCTGTTTAGGGTCATGTTTTGTAGGTTTGTAGGGTAAATTCCCAAAAGAAGATGTTGAAAGCAGAAAAAATAATAAAAAAATTTGGCAATTTGTCTGTCCTCAAAGGAGTAGACCTCACCATTCAACAAGGTGAAATGGTGAGTATAGTAGGATCTTCTGGTGCTGGAAAAAGTACATTATTACATATTTTGGGCACGTTAGATTTACCCGATTCAGGGTCTATACAGTTGAATAATGAAGCATTGCTACAGCTGTCTTCCAAAAAACTGGCTGCATTTCGTAATAAACACATCGGATTTATTTTTCAGTTTCATCATCTATTACCAGAATTTGATGCTTTAGAAAATGTATCTATCCCGGGTTGGATTGCACAATCGTCCAAAAAATTGGTTCGGGATAGAGCCGCTTATCTTCTAGAAACATTGGGATTAGCCAATAGAATGAGCCATAAACCTGGAGAGCTATCTGGTGGGGAACAACAAAGAGTTGCCGTTGCCAGGGCATTAATTAATGAGCCATTAATAGTATTTGCAGATGAACCAACCGGCAATTTAGACAGTAAAAATGCGAGAGAATTACATCAACTATTTGTAGACATCAATGAACGCACCAATACTTCCTTTTTAATAGTAACACATAACGAAGAATTGGCTGCTCTTAGTGGAAGAACCTTACAAATGAAAGATGGATTGATTGTATCTTAATTAGGATACTCTTGGTTTCCATGGAGTTTCTGGCACTGCCAATAAGTGACTAAAATAGCGAGACAATACAAACAAATAATCACTTAAACGATTGAGGTATTTAATGACCAAAGGATCTACAAAAATTGCTTGTTCTTGCATATTTACGCAACAGCGCTCTGCTCTCCTACAAACACAACGAGCAATGTGAGATTGAGATACTGCAGGATGCCCACCGGGTAACACAAAGAATTTCATGGGAGGCAGCACATCATTCATATGATCTATCTCGCGCTCCAATAATGTTATATCAGCTTCATTTAGATCTGGAATTTTCATCATTGGTTCTTTCTCAGGATCACATGCTAATGAGGAACCAACAGTAAATAATCGATCCTGTATTTCCTTTAAAATAATTTGAGTATGTTGTTCAGTAGATAAATCAAACAGCAACCCAATCCATGAATTTAATTCATCCACAGTACCATAAGTATCAATCCTAATATGACTTTTGGGAACTTTTGTACCACCAATTAAAGAAGTTTTACCTAGATCGCCAGTTTTAGTATAAATTTTGTTAGACATGTTTGCTATTCGTTGTAGTTAAATTACAAAGCAAATACAGAATAGTTCACTCCAATTAATTATACACTATGCACAATGTTTTTATTTAACTTGTCACTTTCAACCAAACCATCACGTAATCGTACAACCCGATGTGCATATGCAGCTATGTCTTCTTCATGTGTAACTAAAACAACTGTATTACCTGCTTCTTGTATCAAAGAAAAAAGATGCATCACTTCTTCAGAAGTTTTCGAATCAAGATTTCCAGTTGGTTCATCCGCCAATAAAATTGAGGGATTGTTTACCAATGCGCGAGCAATAGCAACACGCTGAATTTGACCGCCACTTAATTCATTGGATTTGTGGTGACTTCTTTCTACTAAGCCTACTTTTTTCAATGCTTCCATGGCTCGCTCCAATCTTTCTTTTTTGGCAATGCCAGCATATACTAATGGAAGAGCTACATTTTCAGCAGCTGTTAAACGAGGTAATAAATTAAATTGTTGAAATACAAAACCAATTTCAGTGTTTCTCACTTCAGCTAAATCATTATCGTGCATTTTACTCACATCTTTCCCATTAAGAATATACTTTCCTCCAGTAGGAGAATCGAGACAACCCAAAATATTCATTAAGGTACTTTTGCCACTTCCCGAAGGCCCCATCAAGGCCACGTACTCATTTTTAAATATATCGAGAGAAATCCCTTTTAATACAGGAATTGCCTGAGTTCCCATAAAATAACTCTTTTGTATACCTTCTAAATGAATAATAGATTCTGTGTTAGCCATATTCAAGAGATTCATTTTTTAATTACTGTAGGAACTTTAAAATAATTACCGTCCGTTAATGGAGCATTTTGTAATGCAATTTCTCTGTCGATTGAACCTTGCAATTCATCTTCACGCCAAACATTTTTTGCATCTCCCATAAAAAGAAGGGGAGCAATTCCTTTTGTGTTTACTTCCTGCAATTTTTCGATAAAACCTACCATTCTTTCTAAATCATTTCGGAATGATTCTTTTTTTTCTGGCTCTATCTCTAAACGAGACAAGTGAGCCAAATTATCAATCATTTTAGTAGTAATTTCCATAACAATACAAAAGTAACAGAAAGATCGGCAAGTATGGAAGTATATGTTTAAAAGGCAATAAAAATAAAATCAGCGGTAGAAAAGCGATTGGCATGTAAATATTATTATATTTTTTAATTTAAAAATAATAATTTTTTATTTTTTTTTAATAATTATTAAAATGTTAAATCTATTTTGTTAAATTACATGCAGATATTCTGTGATTCATTAAATAGTCAAAACACCCTCCGATTATGTTAGTGTATGTATTATTAGTTGTTTACTTAGTATGCCTTTATTTTGCCTACAAAGGTGCAGCGGTGTCTGAGGAATAAACTCAACATCGAAAAATTTAACTTATTTAAAATCAAACCCTCAAAAAGTTTGATTTTTTTTATGCTATTATCTTATCTTCGATAAAAATAGTTAGCTATGCAACTATTTTTATCGAAGATATACTTTATATTTTCACATGAAATGAGCTATAAAAAAAATATTGCATACCACATGAAATGTTTACAAAACCAATTTCATGTGACCCAAAAAATCAACAATAAAAATATCAACACATGAATCGTTCTATTAAAAAAGTAGCTGTTTTAGGAAGTGGTGTTATGGGTTCTAGAATTGCGTGTCATTTTGCTGGAATTGGTGTATCGGTTTTATTATTAGACATGGTTCCCGCAATTGCCAGTGAAAGCACAAAACCTGCAGAAAGAAACAAATTAGTAAATGATGCATTACAAGCTGCTATTAAAAGCAACCCCTCTCCTGTTTTTACCAAATCGGTGGTTAATAAAATCAAGACAGGCAATTTTGAAGACAATATGGCTGAAATAGCCAACTGTGATTGGATTATAGAAGTGGTAATTGAAAGATTAGATATTAAAAAAATAATTTACGAACAAGTAGAGAAATTCAGAAAGCCAGGTACACTAGTAACCTCTAATACTTCTGGCATACCCATTCACTTAATGGCGGAAGGTAGAACTGAAGACTTTAGAAGAAATTTTTGTGGAACACATTTTTTTAATCCACCTCGCTATTTACGTTTATTAGAAATCATCCCAACGCCACATACCGATGCAGATGTAGTAGATTTTTTAATGCACTATGGCGATTTATATCTTGGAAAAACTACCGTATTATGTAAAGATACACCCGCATTTATTGCTAATAGAATAGGCGTATTCAGCATCATGAGCATCTTCCACATAATGGATCAGCAACAACTAAGTATTGATGAAATTGATGCATTAACAGGCCCTATAATCGGACGACCAAAATCTGCAACATTTAGAACTGCCGATTTAGTTGGAATCGACACTTTAGTAAAAGTAGCCAATGGCGTTGCAGAAAATTGTACAAATGATGAAGCAAAAAATATTTTCACAATCCCAAGTTGGTTAAACAATTTAATTGCCAATAATTGGTTGGGCGACAAAACTGGTCAAGGATTTTTCAAGAAAACAAAAACCGCTACAAGCAAAGAAATCCTTACCCTTAACCTGACCACAATGGAATATGGTGCAAGAGTTAAGCCCAAATTTGCAAGTGTTGAAGCAGCTAAGCCTATAGAAGATCTGAAACAACGCATTAAAATGTTATCCGCATCACCCGATAAAGCGGGTGAATTTTACCGAGCATTTCATCACATGCTATTTTCGTATATATCTTTTAGAATACCTGAAATTAGTGACGAGATTTATCGATTAGATGATGCTATGATGGCCGGATTTGGTTGGGAAATAGGCGCATTTGAAAGTTGGGACACCCTAGGTGTAGCCAAAACAGTTGAATCAATGAAATCAGCTGGAATTTCAGTTGCGGATTGGATTACAGAAATGCTTGCTTCTGGAGCAGAAACTTTCTACAAAATCGAAAATGGAAGGAAAATGTATTATGACCTTTCCAGTAAAACTTATAAAACAATACCCGGTAGTGAATCGTTTTTAATCCTTAAAAATCATACCGATCAAATAATATGGAAAAATAGTGCTTGCAAAATGTACGATATTGGCGATGGAGTTGCCGGATTTGAATGGAGTACAAAAATGAACAGCATTGGAGGTGAAGTACTTGAAGGTTTAAACAAATCAATTCAAATTGCGGAAGAGCAATTCAAAGGATTAGTCATTGCAAATGAAGGCGCTAATTTTAGCGCAGGAGCCAATGTAGGTATGATTTTCATGTTGGCCATAGAACAAGAATATGATGAATTAGACATGGCGATTAGAATGTTTCAAAACAGTATGATGCGTTTACGTTATTCATCTATCCCTGTAGTTACTGCACCGCATGGTTTAACATTAGGAGGCGGGTGCGAAATGAATTTACATGCCGATAAAATATGCGCAGCTGCAGAAACATATATTGGTTTAGTAGAACTAGGTGTGGGTCTAATACCTGGCGGAGGGGGCACCAAAGAATTTGCTTTAAGGGCGTCAGATGAATTACATGAAGATGAGCCCGAAACAAATACACTTAAGAAAAGATTTTTCTCAATTGCTACTGCGAAAGTAGCCACTTCGGCGCAAGAAGCATTTGAACTGGGCATCCTACGTCCTGGACATGATGAAGTGGTACTTAACATTGGCAGAAGGATCACAGAAGCAAAGAAATCGGTCATAGAATTATCCGATCAAGGTTATACAATGCCTGAAAAAAGAAAAGACGTAAAAGTTCTTGGCAGAGGAGCATTGGGCGCAATGCTTGCTGGCATTAATGGCATGTGGCGTGGTGGATACGCAACAGATCATGATGCATTGGTGGCCAGAAAATTAGCATACGTAATGTGTGGGGGGGATTTAAGTGAGCAATCTTTGGTTAGCGAACAGTACTTATTAGACTTAGAAAGAGAAGCATTTTTAAGTTTATGCGGCGAGAAAAAATCACTTGAAAGAATTCAAAGCGTTTTAAAAAGTGGCAGACCAATCAGAAACTAGAATTTTATTAACATAGAAATAAAGGTTAAAATAACTACATAAAACCTAATTGAATATAGGTTTTATCTTTTTACCATGGAAACAATATTATCAGTAAACAACATTAGCAAACATTATAAGACGATTACAGCATTAAATAATGTTTCTTTAACCATTCCCAAAGGAAGTGTGTTCGGAATTTTAGGACCCAATGGAAGTGGGAAAACCACTTTAATGAGTATTATTTTAGATATTCTCAAAGCAGATAGTGGGACATACAATTGGTTTGGCAATTCTAATCAAGCACATGAAAGAAAAAAAATTGGTTCATTACTTGAAACGCCTAATTTTTATCACTACCTATCAGCAGTAAATAATTTAAAAATTACCCAGGCAATAAGTGGGCGAGGTTCTATAGAAAACCTCAATGAAGTATTATCAACTGTTAATCTGCTGGAAAGAAAAAATAGCAAGTTCAGCACTTTTAGCTTAGGGATGAAACAACGTTTAGCAATTGCTGCAGCTTTGCTAGGTAATCCGGAAGTGCTTTTATTAGACGAGCCAACTAATGGACTAGATCCAGTTGGTATAGCAGAAATCAGAAATTTAATTCATTCACTTTCAAATAAAGGAATTACAGTTATCATTGCCAGTCATCTTTTAGATGAAGTAGAAAAATTTTGCTCACATGTTGCTATTTTGAAAAAAGGGGTATTACTTACTTCAGGGCCTGTAAATGAAGTACTCTTAAATGAAGAAATTGTACAAGTTAGCGCAACTAATTTAGCCCAATTAAAAAATTGTTTAGTGGAAATGGGTGGCTATACATTATTAAAAGAGGAAGGTGATCTCATTCAAATTCATTTTCCAATAGGTACAGCCAACCTTGAAGCAATCAATCAATATTGCTTCAACAAAGGCATTACTTTACAATTATTATTCAACAAAAGAAAAAGTTTAGAGTCTAAATTTTTCGAATTGACCAACGACTAAAAATCATTTTAATGTTATCATTATTAAAAATAGAATGGCTTAAAATCAAGAACTATCCAGCATTTTGGTGGATGTTAGTCATAGTTTTACTTACATATCCAGGTATAAACATCGGCTTCTTTTATATTTATGAGGATATTACTACAGGTAAAGATATTGCCAATCAATTGGCAAGAACTTTTTTAGGCAATCCATATGCTTTTCCGGAAACATGGCATACCGTGGCATATTTTTCATCACACTTTATTTTTTTACCGGCTATTCTTGTAATAATGCTCGTTACGAATGAGTATAATTTTAAAACCAATCGACAAAATATTATTGATGGTTGGAGTCGTTCTGAATTTATATCAAGTAAATTAATTGATGTATTAATCATTTCGTTCATTGCAACCTTCGTTTATTTTTTTGTAGCCCTTGGTTTTGGCTTTAAAGCCGACCCTAACAATTGGAGTAGATGTTTTGAGCAACTTTATTACGTTCCCTTGTTTTATGTACAAATATTTTCTCAACTTTCTATTGCATTTTTATTAGGATACTTTGTACGTAAAGCTTTCATCGCATTGGGGATTTTTATTTTTTATAATTTAATCGTAGAAAATATTTTAGTAGGTTACCTAACGCTTAAAAAAATACCTATTACAGGTTTCCTACCTTTTGAGGTATCGGATCGAATTTTAGTACTGCCAGCATTTATTAGCAATTTGGGAGTAGATGCTAAAAGCAAATACCAAGCTTCCCTAGAAATAGTTCCACAGCAAGTATTGTATTCGTTAATTTTTACTGCTATTATTTGGGGAATTTGTTATAAAGTTCATCAAAAAAGAGATATAAAGTAATTAATCAGTTACTAGTAATTGTTGGAGTGCATCTTTAATCAATGGATATTTAAAACAGTATCCTTGTTCCAATATTTTTTGGCAACTAACTGTTGTACTCTTTAGCACTTCAATGCTCATCTCTCCTAATATTACTTTAAGTATAAAAGAGGGTACATTAAAAGTTATAAAATACTTTCCAACTACTTTTAGTGCTAATGCCAATACTAAATTTTTATTGGAAATAGGAGATGGAGCAACAGCATTGTACACACCCTTCATATCAGTATTTTCAATTGCCCATATATATTGGTCACATAAATCATCGATATGTATCCAACTAATCATTTGCTTCCCGTTTCCCAAAATAGGTGCTATTTTAAATTTCAATGGTTTCATGAATTCAACCAATGCACCACCTTTATTACTCAACACAATCCCTGTTCTTAGAATAACCAACCTTTTACCCAGCTGTACAACAGGTTTGACACTCTTCTCCCATGCTGCACAAGTATTGCCTAAAAAATCATCATAAGCAGCATCAGTTTCTTTAAAGCCATCAGGTGGTGTACTACTCAAATCGGGGCCATACCATCCAATTGCTGATGCGCTGATTACTGCTTGCACATTGTTCTTTATTTCATTTAATGCCTTAACAATAAGCGCACTACTTTTGATTCTACTATTTAAAATTTCATTTTTCCGATATGTGGACCATCTTTTATCAGCTACTCCGGCTCCAGCTAAATGAATAATAAACTGAGCTGATTGAATAGCAAGCGGATCGATGGTTTGCGCATTAATGTCCCACTGAAAATGAGTTAAATTTGGTTGATTGGAAGGTATATTGTTACGAGTGAGGATGTTTACAGAATATCCTTTTTGTAAAAGAAGAGTAGTTAACCTTTTTCCTATTGTTCCAGTACCGCCGGTGATTAATACAGTAGGCATAATTTTTTATTTTTTAACAAGTAGATGAACAAAAGGTTCTAATAAAAAACCTCTTGCAATAGCAAGAGGTTCACATAAAAATCTATCAATAAGCAATAACCCTATTATAAACAGTTAGTCGGGTTTTTTTCCTTCTAAGAAGGTATTGATACCAGAGATATGTGCATTATTATTATCATCTTTTCCTACAGTATACATACTATAAAAATTTTCTACCGATGTAAGTGTATTACCAAACAATTCCATATTTCTTCTAACATAAGCAGGAACTGCATCATATTCAGTATTTACATCATTGGTATTATATGAGAGATTGCGCAATTTTTGCAGTCTTTCGGCTGCTCTTCTTTTTTGGTCTTCTGCTTCATCATTGTATACTCCATCTGCAAAGAATGAACGGGGTTGTGGTTCTTCTTTATTTTCTACTTTTAAACTAACTTCCTGCTTTTCAATGATTTGCATATTAAAAAGCGGTTCATCTATTTCCTTTTCTTCAAATTGATTGAAATTAGCTGTTACATTGGTTTGTTCTACTTCTTCATCATAGATATTTAGGGGCTTGCTTAGCAACTCTTTTTGAACATTGATCGAATTTTTCTCGTTGAGCTTGAAATCATGCAATCTTGCTGAATCTGCAGAAGTATCCTTCAATTCGTGTTCAAAATTAGCGGGAGTAAGAGTTGATGATGTAATTTCATTATTAAGTTCAAAATGAAATACGTTTGAATCATTTGTCTCTATAGATTTTTCAATAGATGAATCATCTTTTAAAGTAGGCATTAATTCATTAGCAATTACTTCAGGATTTATTTGTTGAGCTTCTGTAATTTTTTGCTGAGGTTGTTGTGCTGAAAATAAATCTGGTTGTAATAAAACCCCTTCATTTTCTATGTTTAATTTCATTACAATTTTTTCTTCTTTTAAAGCAGGGATTTGTATTGCAGCTTCTTTAGAAAAAGGATCTTTGTGTTCAAATCCAGTAGCAATTAAAGTGATTCCAATTTTTTTATCGAGCGACGCATCTATACCAGTTCCCACAATCACATCGGCGCCTTCACCGGCTTGCATTCTTAGATAATTATTGATTGTTTCAATTTCATCCATTGTACATTCATGCTCACCTTCTGCGCTATAAATATTGATTAAAATCCATTTTGCACCTTTAATTTCGTTGTCATTCAGCAATGGAGAATTGAGTGCTTCTTCGATAGCTATTTGCGCACGATTTTCACCTTCTACTTCTGCTTTACCAAGTATTGCTACTCCACCATTTTTCATTACAGTGCAAACATCTGCAAAGTCTAAAATGATATGTCCTCTACTATTTATGATATCTGTTATACATTTTGCAGCAGTGGCCAAAACATTATCAGCTTTTGAAAATGCATCTCTCATTTTCAAATTACCATATTGCATACGAAGTTTATCGTTGCTGATAACTAAAAGAGTATCTACATATGGCTTTAATGCATCAATACCTTCTTGTGCTTGTTGAAGCCTACGTGGTCCTTCAAAAGCAAAAGGAGTAGTTACAATTCCTACTGTAAGTATGCCAAGATTTTTACAAATTTGAGCAATAATAGGTGCACCACCTGTTCCAGTTCCACCGCCCATACCAACTGTAATAAATGCCATTTTAGTATTCACTTCTAAAATGCGTTTAATCTCTTCTAACGATTCCTCAGTTGCTTTTTTACCCACTTCAGGATTAGCGCCAGCACCTAGGCCCTGTGTAAGATGTGGTCCAAGTTGAATTTTATTAGGAATTTTACTGAGTTCGATAGCTTTTGCATCGGTGTTACAAATAATAAAATCAACACCTTCTATATTTTGATCGAACATGTAGTTAACAGCATTGCTGCCACCACCGCCAACACCCAAAACTTTTATAATGGATGATTTTTGTTTAGGAAGATCAAATTCTATCATATCAAATTTTTTGGGTTAGTAGTATTAGTAGTATTTCTTATCGAATTATTTGATCAGGATCTTCTTGAAAGAGCTCAATGAGATTATTTTTAAATTTATCCCAAATGCCTTTTCTAGCTGCCTTTTTATTTTGCGATGAATTTTCAACGTTAAGATTCTTATTTTCTTCTTTAACCTCAGTTTCAACTTCCTTCGCTTTAACCTTAGTTAAATTCTTAGGCACATCTACTTTAACAAAAGTGCCATTAAAATCTTTGTACTTATTTTCATAATCATTATAACCTTTCAAAATTAATCCAATACAAGTAGCATACATTGGTTTTTTCAACTCATCGATATGATTTGCAGCTAGATGCTCATTGGGTAAGCCAATTCTAGCATTTAAACCAGTAATATATTCTGTTAATTGTATTAAATGTTTTAATTGAGACCCCCCACCAGTTAAGATGATACCACCATTTAACTCATGATGATCCATGCCTACTTGTTTTAACTGAAAAGTAACAAAATCAAGTATCTCACTCATTCTTGCATTAATGATAGATGCGAGATTTCTCACAGAAATTTCTCTAGTGGGCATACCTCTTAAGCCGGGTATTGTAATAAAAGCATTAGACTTTGTATTGTCCGGCCAAGCACTTCCAAACTGAATTTTCATTGCTTCTGCCTGACTTTGCAATACTCCCAATCCTCTTTTAATATCATTTGTAATATTACCACCACCAAATGGAATAACAGCTGTATGTTTTAATACACCTTCACAAAATACCGCTAAATCACTGGTACCGCCACCAATATCCAAAATAGCTACTCCAGCTTCTAAATCGTGTTCGCTCATTACAGCGCTAGCAGATGCTAAAGGTTGTAATACTAAATCCTTGGCTTTTAAATGACTTCTCTCAACTGCCCTATTGATATTACGAATAGCGTTTCTATCACCTGTTATAATATGAAAATTTGCCCCAACGGTAACACCGTTATAACCTATTGGATCTTTTACATTTTGATTACTATCTACATAATAATCTTGAGGAATTACATCAATAATTTGATCTCCTGCTGGAATAAATATTTTCCGTTGATTGCTGATAAGCTGTTCAATTTCCTCGCTGTTTATTTCAACATCAGGTGTTTGACGTACAATATGATCTCTATTTTGGAGACTTTTAATGTGATGTCCTGCTATTCCAACATATACTTCTGATATTTCTAAGTCGGGATTACTTTTAGCACAATTATCCAAAGCATTTAAAATTGCTTTGATTGATTGATCAATATTTAACACAAGACCATGCTCCACTCCATTACTGCTGGCACGTCCAAATCCCAAAATTTCTAGTTTCCCATGCTCATTTTTCCGACCGGCAATTGCTGCTATTTTAGTGGTGCCGATATCCAGACCTACAATGATGGGTGCTTCATTGTCATTCATAACGTACGTATTTAACTTCTTAACGGTTTTTTAATCGTTTTATTGTTTTTGGGCATCAAAGTTTTTGGAGTTTTTATTTGTTTGGGTGCTACTTTAGGTAAAACTACCCGTTTAGGTGAGGTATTTTTGGGCTTTTGATGAATTACAACCAGCTTGGGCAAAATTTTGACTGGTTGAATAGCCATTGAATCACTTCCCGTTAATAAGGTAGTGTCTACCAAATTCCGTTGCTTACCATGCAATTGGGCATTTTTTATGCCAATAACCTGGTTATCATACTGCACATCAAGTACTTGGTATTGATTTATCCCATATTGCATCCAAGCTTGTTTATAAAAAATAGCTAAGCGATGAAGTTTATTGTTCATTTCAGCAGCATCACCTAACCTAACAATATGACTACCCAATAACGGAATTATTTCAAATTTATTGTTGGGTGTTATCTCAATTTGAGCAATAAGTGCAGTATAAAAAGAATCTGCATGTATATATTTTGCGACTTCAATGACTTGTTTTAAAAAACCAGTGTCATTTTTTTGTTTTACCGAACAACCCGTAAATAGGGGAACTCGGGCACTAACTTTATTACTTAAAGGTAAGAGAGTGGCTGCGGTATCTATATAAAAAGAATTTCCATCAGCCTGAAATATTCTGGCGATTGGAACTCGCTCTTCTATTTTTATTTGTAACACTTGATTGTTATCGAAATAAATTTCGGCATTTTTAGCCCATTTATTTTGTTCAACTATTGATTCCAATTCACGCAATACAATGGCTTGAATTGGCTTTCCAATTATATTTCCGTTTGTTGTTAATAACTCCAAAATGTCTTTTTCGTCAATAAAAAGTTGGTTATCGGTATTAACAATTTCAATTTTAATATCTGTACACTTTTTATTATTCTTATTTATTTTACTTACAATATAAAATACAATTATTCCTACTGCCGTAAGTACCCAGCAAATGCGCCACATTAATTTCTTCCAATTTGTTGGATAGTTCATGAATAATTTTCTATTTTTTTATTACCTAAGAATTCGCCTAACTAATGTATTCACTGCTGTTATCTATCGCTAGGGTATAACTAATTAATAGGCTAATTTTCTAAAATGTCTTTTACGATTTTTACCATTGCATCAATATCGCCCGCACCAGCCATAACAACCAATTCAGGTTTATTTTCACTCATCCAATTTAATAATGCCTCTTTTTGAATTACTTGCTTATTGACCAATTTCATTTTATGTAAAACCAACTCACTATTAACTCCTTCCATTGGCAGTTCACGTGCTGGATATATAGGCAATAACAATACTTCATCTGCTAGATCTAAACTTTTTGCAAAACCCTCAGCTTGATCTTTGGTTCGACTAAATAGATGAGGTTGAAAAACCAATGTGAGTTTAATATTAGGGAATATACTTCTAACGCCAGCAATTAACGCATTTAATTCTTCAGGATGATGTGCATAATCATCAATAACTGTATGTTTTTCAGACTTAAGTGCATATTCGAATCTACGTTTTACTCCTTTATAACTTTCAACTGCAAGCCGTATTTTATCATCTGAAATTCCAATATGTTTCGCTACTGAGATGGCAGCTAAAATATTATCTATGTTGTGTAATCCCCCCATGTGCAATATCATGTCATTTATTTCCCATTTTGCACTTACAACAGAAAAGTAATAACTGCCATTTATAACTTGTAAGTTTTTTATCGAAATATTTGCACGCAAATTATTATAATCATAAGTATATTGAAAATCTGCATGTAATTCAGCCTCTCTAGTCAAACCAAGTTTAGATACAATACACCCACCGGGTTTTACTTTCCCTGCAAATTGCACGAATGCATTTTCTACTTCATTGGCAGTCCCATAAATATCTAAATGATCTGGGTCCATGGAAGTTATCACCGCTATATCTGGAAATAATTTCAAGAAACTTCTGTCATATTCATCAGCTTCAACAACAACTACATTTTTTTCGTGACTCCAGAAATTGGTTTGATAATTTGCGGCAATTCCTCCTAAAAAAGCATTACAGCCAAATTGGCTGTGGCGGAGAATATGAGCAATCATTGAAGTAACTGTAGTTTTACCATGTGTGCCGGCAACACAGATATTAAATGAATTTTCGGTAATCCACTGCAGGATATCACTTCTCTTAACTACAGTATAATTGTTTTCTCGAAAATATACTAATTCAGCATGATTTGCTGGTATAGCAGGAGTATAAACAACCACATCGGCGTTTTTATCAGCTAATGCAATGTCCTCAGAATAATGAATTGTAATTCCCTCCTGTTCTAATGATGAAGTTAATACAGTTGATGTTTTATCATAACCACTTACTTTAGCTCCTTTAGATAAAAAATAACGAGCTAAAGCACTCATTCCTATTCCTCCAATTCCAATAAAATAAATATTTTTAATTTGGGTTAGCTTATTCATTGAATCAAATTAATAATTTCTTTTGCAATATTTTTATCAGCATCTAATATGGCTAATTTAGTTAAGTTTTGGTGGTACGTTTTTTGGATACCTAAATTTCTTGATAGTTCAACAATAACATCTTTTAATTCCTTTTGAACGTTAGCATCTTTAACAATTACAGCAGCATGGGCATTTACCAATTGCATAGCATTTGCCGTTTGATGGTCTTCGGCAGCATGGGGATAGGGGACTAGTACAGCAGGTTTAGCAACAACGCAAATTTCACTAACTGCCATCGCTCCTGCTCTACTGATAATAAGATCAGCAGCTGCATATCCATTTTCCATTTCTTGTATAAATTCACCCGCCCATACATTTTTAAAATGAGCAGCACCAGACAAATATTTAGCGGAATTGCTTTTTCCTGTTTGCCAAATTACTTGTAAATCATTTTTTTCAAAACAACCCAATGAATCAAGAACAGCTTCATTAATACTATTAGCACCTAAGCTACCACCAACTACTAATATGGTTATTTTGTCAAGATTTAAACTAAAAAAGCTTAATGCTTCTGCTTTAGAAATGCTACTATTACTTATTGCAGTTCTAATAGGATTTCCTGAAATAATTATTTTTTCTTGAGGAAAAAACTGTTGCATACCAGTTGTCGCAACAAATATTTTAGTGGCTTTCTTTCCAAGCAAAATATTTGATTTTCCTGCAAATGAATTACTTTCATGGATAAAAGTTTTTATTCCTTCAGATTGCGCATAACGCAATACAGGAAAAGAAGAATATCCACCAACACCAATAACAGCATCTGGCTTAAATTTTTTAAATATATTTTTTACTTGTAAAAAACTGACCAATAATTTATAGGGCAAAAGAATATTTTTCCATAAGGATATTCTATTAAATCCAGTAATGTCTAATCCTTCAATTACAAAACCAGCTTTAGGAACTTTGTCCATTTCCATTTTTCCCTTAGCGCCAATAAATAGAAAAATTGTATCGGGTAAAAATTCTTTGATTGCATTGGCAATTGCAATTGCAGGAAAAATATGCCCACCAGTACCTCCGCCTGCTATGATAATTTTTTTTGGTACAGCTTGTTTTTCTTTTATAACTGTTTCACCAGCATCGCTAATATTACTCATTTTCGTAGATGTTGCTATTTATCGTTGATTGATAAAAATTCAATTTATTTTAAGTTACTGAATCAGGAATTGGCTTGCCTTCTAATTGTTCTACATTTCTTGCAACACTTAAAACAATGCCAATTGCAAAACTGGTGAACAAAAAAGAGCTGCCGCCCATACTCACTAAAGGCAGCGTAACACCTGTTACTGGAACAATGTTTACGTTAACTGCCATATTAGCAATAGCTTGTATTACTAAAGTAAAGCTAAGTCCCAAAGCCAAAAATGCACCAAATGCATATGGACATCTTCTAAATATAGTAATACAGCGAAATAGAAAAACCATATAAATAAAAATCATGAATGCACCTCCCAGCAATCCATACTCTTCAATAATTATTGAATAAATGAAATCGTTGTATGCCTGGGGTAAAAAATTACGTTGTTGGCTATTACCTGGCCCTAACCCTATTAAAATCCCGCCATTTGCAATAGCTATTTTTGCTTGTTGAACTTGATAAGGGGCTTCTGCTTCATTAGCATACATAAAATCTTGAACACGTTTAACCCATGTACCGAATCGTCCAATAGATTTTATTTTTTCACCAACAATAGGCTTTGATATATCCTCTTTGACTTTACCGTCGTATGTTAACACCGCTACGGATACAATAAATCCAACAGGGATCAATGCCACTAATATAGTTAGTAATATATGTTTAAAACTTATACGCCCAATAAACATCAATAATAATGAAGTAGCTCCGGTAAGCAACGCGTTTGATAAATTTGCAGGCATAATTAAACCACAAATTACAAGAACAGGTACCACTATTGGAATAAATCCTTTTTTAAAATCTTTTATTACTTCTTGTTTTTTACTAAGTAGCTTAGAGAGGTACATAAACAAAGCTAACTTAGCAAAATCACTTGTTTGAATAGTAAGATGAATAATTGGTAATTTTATCCACCTACTACCCTCATTTATTTTTGCGCCAAAAAATAATGTATAAAATAACAAGGGAATTGAAGCCCAAAATAAAAGTGTTGCTAGCCTAGAAAAAACTGTGTAATTAAACCTATGCAAAAAATACATTGAAACTAACCCTACCAAAGTAAACGACAACTGTTTAAAAAGATACACATTGGCATTTCCTTTGTACAACTTATAGGCCAAAGACCCTGTTGCACTGTAGACTACTAAAATAGATATCAAGGATAAAACAACCACTATGCCCCATATGTATTTATCGCCACGTGTTCTATAAACCAATTGGCTTCGCATTCCTTCAACTGTCGGAATTTTGGAAAAAAGTGTATCGTTTTGTTCGGTCATCTTATAATTCTTTCACCGCATTTTTAAATTGAATCCCACGATCTTCGTAATTTTTAAACAAGTCGAAACTTGCGCAAGCCGGACTTAACAAAACAACATCATCTTTTGTAGCCACACTAAATGCAGCATTAACGGCATTTTTTGCACTATTTGTTTCTTCAATAACTGGAACGATAGTTTTAAATGCGTCGATAATTTTTTTATTATCGAGCCCCATACAAATAATTGCTTTTACTTTTTCTTTTATCAGATCTTCAATTAAAGAATAATCATTGCCTTTATCTGTTCCTCCTAAAATAAGGATGGTAGGTTTACTCATGCTTTCAAGCGCATACCATGTACTATTAACATTAGTGGCTTTACTATCATTAATAAATTCCACTCCTCTTACCATTGCAACAAATTCCATTCGATGTTCCAAACTATGGAAGTTTTTTACAGCTTCCCTGATTTTTTCTTTTCGAATACCGATAGTTGCAGCAGCGATACCTGCAGCCATTGTATTGCATTGATTGTGTTTTCCTTTCAGCGCAAAGTCATAGATACTCATGCTTACTCTTTCTTCTTGGATTCGCAACATCATTTGATCGCCTTTGATGTTGCCACCTTTTTTTACTTCATGTTTCATAGAGAACGGTAATGGGTTAGTATGTAGGTTAAGTGATAGGAGTTTTTGCTTAATTATTTCATCATCATCATTATAAATGAAATAATCATTATTTGTTTGATTGTTTATTATTTTAAATTTGCTATTAATGTAGTTTTCAAATTTATAATCATACCTATCTAGATGATCTTCAGTAATATTCAACAACACACTTACGTCTGCTTTGAAGGCATCTATATCATCTAATTGAAAAGAACTAATTTCTGCTATATACCATTCTTTGGGATCTTCGGCTACCTGTCTTGCAAATGAGTAACCAATATTCCCTACCAATGCACAACTCAAACCAGCTGTTTTGCATATATGGTAGATTAGTGATGTTGTAGTACTTTTTCCATTACTACCAGTTATAGCAACAATTTTGCTGGTGCCTTTGTGACGATAGGCTAATTCAATTTCACTAATCACTGGAATCCCTTTTAAACGAATAGCTTTAACCATATCATTTTTTTCGGGGATACCTGGACTTTTCATCACTTCATCTGCGCAAAGTATTTTTTCTTCAGTATGTACACCCTCTTCAAAATCTATTTGATGGTTGCGTAAATCTGCTTTGTAATGATCTTTTATTTTACCTCCATCACTTAGAAATACCGCATATCCTTGTTGCTTGGCTAATATAGCTGCACCAATTCCGCTTTCGCCTCCACCTAATATGATCAATTTTTTATTCACAGTATACACTATCTGATTTTTAATGTAATTATCGACATTACTACACACAATACGGTTACAATCCAAAATCGAACTGCTATTTTACTTTCATGAAATCCTTTTTTTTGATAATGATGATGTAGTGGACTCATTAAAAAAACGCGCCTTCCTTCACCGAATTTTTTTTTCGTATATTTAAAATAAGTGACTTGAATAATTACACTCAAATTTTCTACTAAAAACACTCCACAAAAAATAGGTATCAACCATTCTTTTCGAACAATAATTGCAAGAGACGCAATGATACCACCAAGTGCCAAACTACCTGTATCTCCCATAAAAACCTGTGCAGGATATGCATTGTACCATAGGAAACCAATACATGCACCCACAAATGCGCCTACAAAAATGGAGAGTTCACCCAAATTAGGGATGTACATGATATTTAGATAGTCGGCGAATTTATAATTACCACTTACATATACAAAAACGCCTAAGCCAGCACCAATAATTGCACTTACGCCTGCGGCTAGACCATCTAAGCCATCAGTTAAATTTGCACCATTACTAACTGCAGTTACTATTAATGTAACAATTACGATATAAACTATCCAAGTATACTTTTCTGCTCCAGCGCCTATCCAAGTAAGTAATTTACTGTAATTAAATTCATGATTTTTTACAAATGGAATTGTAGTAATAGGTGTTTTCACTTTCACAAACTTTCGTTCCATTCCATCCATTTGTCTAACTATCATTGAAGTATCCTTAGCAAAATGTTCACCTTGCTGTAATACAGATAATTTCCTTTCAGAGCCAATTACTTCTCGTTCTACTATTACCGAATTACTAAAATATAATGTTGCTCCAATTATTATTCCTAGACCAACTTGACCTATGATTTTTGAAAGACCTGCCAATCCATCAGAATCTTTCTTTTTATACGACTCTCCTTTTTCCAGTGCCGATTTTCGTGCTTTGATTTTGAAATAATCATCTAAAAAACCTATTATCCCTAACCAAACGGTACAAAGAATCATTAGTCGAATATATACCTTATCTAAATTCGCAAATAATAAAGTAGGTATTAATATGCTCAGCAAAATAATAATGCCACCCATGGTGGGTGTTCCTTTTTTTTGTTGTTCACCTTGTAATCCCAACTCCCTTACTGATTCACCAATTTGTTTTTTCTGCAGATAAAGAATAATTCGTTTGCCATATACTGTTGCTATTAAAAGCGACAATAATATAGCCATGGCAATTCTGAAAGTAAGGAATTGAAACAGACCTGCTCCGGATAAATTAAACGACTGCTTTAGCCAAGTGAATAAATGATATAGCATAATTAATTTTATTTATTGTTTAATTGGTTCTGTTAAATGCATCTTCCAATACTAATTTATCGTCAAAAGAATATTTAGTACCATTTATGTCTTGATACTTTTCGTGACCTTTTCCCGCTACTAATACAATATCATCTGCTTTAGCAAAACTTACTGCTTCAATAATTGCTTCTTTCCTATCAACAACTGTAATATATTTTCTCTTAGCAGCGCTGGTCAATCCTACTTCCATATCAAGTAATATTTGTTCAGGATTTTCTGTTCTTGGATTATCACTGGTGAATATTACTTTATCACTTAAATCGCAAGCTGCCTGTGCCATTATTGGCCTTTTGGTCTTATCGCGATCTCCGCCGCAACCAACTACTGTAATAATTTGTTCATGTCCCTTCCGCAACTTTTTAATAGTAGACAATACATTTTCTAAAGCATCTGGTGTATGGGCATAATCAACAATTCCAATTACACCATTTTTACTAATAATATAATCAAATCTTCCCTCTGCACCGCTTAAAACACTCAAGGTCGTTAATACTTCATCGCTTTTTTCCCCTAAACAAATTGCAGCTCCATAAACTGCTAATAAATTATAAGCATTAAATTCTCCTATTAGTCTAAAATGAACTTCTATATCGTTTACCGACATTACTAATCCAGTCAAAGGATTTTCTAAAATTTTACCCTTGAAATTTGCCAATGTTTTTAAACTATACAAATATTTTTTTGCATGGGTATTTTGCAACATCACTTCACCGCGTTTATCATCTGCATTGGAGATAGCAAAAGCACTATTTGGCAAATCATCAAAGAATTTTTTCTTCACTCTAATATATTCATCAAATGTTTTATGATAATCTAAATGATCGTGGGTAATATTACTAAACAAGGCGCCTGTAAATGTTAATCCAGTAATCCGCTGTTGATGGATTGCATGGCTACTACACTCCATAAATACATGAGAACAACCGTGCTCCACCATTTTTTGTAAAAGTGCATTAAGGCTTATCGCATCTGGTGTAGTATGAGTAGCAGGAATTATGGTATCGTCAATTTGATTTTGCACCGTACTAATTAATCCACAGCTATATCCTAATTTTCGGAATAATTTAAATAAGACAGTGGCAATAGTAGTTTTACCGTTTGTACCTGTAACACCTACCAATTTTACTTTCAAGGAAGGGTGATTATAAAAATTTGCGCCAATCAACGCTGCAGCTTCTTGTGCATCATTAACCAATATGTAAGTTATACCATCCGCCACTTCTGTAGGCATCAATTCGCAAACAACTGCTATAGCACCAAGTTCAATGGCTTTAGCAATGAATGAATGCCCATCAGATAAATTACCTCTAATCGCAATAAACAAAGAACCGGGATTAATTTTTCTAGAATCTAATTCAATCGCACGTATTACAACAGATGTATCTCCCGTAATTTTTTTTACGTGTACAGATTGAATGAGTTGTTGTAATGAATGCATACTATATATTAGTTGAATGTTAAATAAATTAATTGACCTTTTGCTGTTACTTGACCGGGTAACAAAGATTGAGATACTACTCTTCCTTTTCCTGAAATATTTACTATTAAGCCTTTCTCTTCACACAAAAAAACTGCATCTTTTAATGTAAGTCCTTTCAATACAGGCATTCCATTATTATTTAATTGCTTTTTTTGTAGTGTATATACTTTGTTATTATTTTGAATTGTACTTAATAGTGTAGTACCCTTTGTTGAATCTTTATAAGGTATATGTAATTGTTTTGCTAAGTAAGCTAAATCTGAAGAATACCCAATAAACTGATAGTTTGCACTATCGCCCTTTTTAATATTTGAGACATTACTTTTTCCGCTTCTTAAATATGTGCTAAACAATCTATCGGAAATTTCTTTAAACACAGGCGCAGCTACTGTTGCTCCATAGTAATCTTTTTCCAAGGGATTATTTTGAATTACAACTACACAAGTATACTGAGGATCATCCGCAGGAAAATACCCGGCAAAAGAAGATTGATATTTATTGGTTGTATATCCCCTGTTATCATCGGCCACTTTCGCTGTTCCAGTTTTGCCCGCAACTTTATAAGGAGTGTTATTAAAAATATTTTTAGCTGTTCCTTCAATACAAACACCTTCCAAACAAGCTTTTAATAAATTTAAATTATAGTCATTGCATATTTTTGGAACAACAACTGTTGACCTAAACTCATTTAATACAATACCTTCTTCTTTGATGTAACTTACTAAATAAGGCTTTAGCATCGTTCCATTATTTGCGATCGCATTGTATAACATGGCTGTTTGCATTGGGCTAATTGCAATGCCATATCCAAAAGCCATCCACGGTACCGTAGATGCATTATACATCCTTGTTCCAGGCTTATGAAATGAAGGTTTTCTTTCGCCAATTAAATCAATTCCTGTAGGTGCATCTAACTTTAAATCTGAAATATGTTTGAATAGTTGTTTCGGGCTATTGGAATAATGCAAATACGCTAATTTAGCCATGGCAACATTAGAACTCAGTTCAAATGCTTTTTTTATTGTTACATTATTTTCTTGGTGTTCTTCGGCATCTTTTACAGGAATACCGGCAACTTGCCAAGTTCCATTTTCTAGATATATTGATTGATTGAGATTAATTTTTTTATCCTCTAATAAAGCCAATAATGTTACCAATTTAAAGGTAGAACCTGGCTCAGATGGAGATACTGCATAATTAAGATTTTCCCAATAAGCGCCTGAATTAGTTTTTCCCAAATTAGCTATGGCTTTTATTTTTCCTGTTTTGGTTTCCATAACAATGGCACAGCCATGTTCTGCATTTTTTTGAACCATCATTTTCATGAGTGCAGACTCTGTGATGTCTTGGATAAATACATCAATTGTACTAACAATATCTTTTCCTGTTTCTGGTTCAATTAAATAATTGTCATCTACTGGAACACCTACCCCACCAGCAATTGAACGGACCAATTGTTTTCCATTTCTACCTTTTAATAAACTATCATACGTGAGCTCTAGGCCAACTTTATTAGAATCTCTGGCCAGCCCAATTGTTCTAAAGGCTAACATATTGTATGGATTTAATCGAATTGTTTTTTCAACAATAATTAATCCACTTTTATACCTTCCTAATTTAAATAAGGGGAAACTTCTAAGTTGATCAAATTCTCTGTAAGATATTTTTTTCTTTATTGGAAAATATCCATCAGCAGATTTATATCCTTGTTGCAATAAAGATTTATACTGAGCTTGAGTTTGATCTTTAAATAATTGTGACAAGCATAAAGCTACTGAATCAATATACTTTCTGAATAGTTGACCATTTTTTTCTCGAAGAGATTCAACCCTAAAATCTATAAATACATCAAACTGTGGAATACTGGTACTAAGCATTTGACCATCTTCACTATAAATTGTTCCTCGTTCAGCATCAATTTCTTGAATATGTTGATGCAAGCTATCACTCATACTGCGCCACTTATTTCCTTCTACTTGTTGAATATAAATCGCTTTACCAAAAATGGCTACACAAGCAAGTACCATCAGTATGTAGCTGAGGTATACTCTCCATAATATGTCGCGTTTTACTTCCATTTTTGATTTTCAATATTCATTAAACCACAATACGTAAAAAAAATGATTGCTATTTTTTTTGTTGAATTCTTATAGGCATTTCTTTACTTACTTTTAAACCTAAAGGAGTTGCTGATTGCACTATTTGAGCTTCTCCACTTTTTTGCATTTCTTCTGTTTTTAAAGTTTTATATACATACTGTAATTCTTTTAATTCATCATTGGTTGTATTAATTTGACGTATAGTTTTATCAAATAAATGCCCATTGGCAATATAAATAACTGCTAGTAGCGATATAAATAAAAAGAAGAACATATTTTTTAATATCCATTCATATCTAAAGAATGCTCTTAGAATATTTTTAGAATTAGATTTATTGTCTGTTTCTGTCATGGTATTTTATTAAAATAATTTTTATCCTTTACTTACTCTTTCAGCCACTCGCAATTTTGCGCTTCTACTTCTATTATTTCTTTTTAATTCATCTTCAGATGCTGTGATTGGTTTTTTATTAATTAAATTAAAAACCTGATTTTTTGGAGTGATAGAAAATGGGTTATCTGTTGGCTCATCAAAAGTGCCTTGTTTAAAAAAGTTCTTCACCATTCTATCTTCAATAGAATGAAATGTGATGATTGCTGCTCTCCCACCTTTTTTTAATATTACTGGCAATTGTTCCAACAATTCTTTTAAAGCGCCCATTTCGTCATTTACTTCAATGCGCAATGCTTGAAACAATTGAGCTAAATATTTATTGGGATTACCTTTTACCACTGGACTAATTAATGCTTTAAATTGCTCAATTGTAGCATATGGCAAATGCATTCGTTGATGTACAATATGCTTTGCCAATGTTTTGGCATTGGTTACCTCACCGTATTGTTCAAATAATTTGTGTAATTGAGCTTCGGAATAAGATTTAATGATAGTATGTGCGGTAAAATCTTGTCGTTGATCCATCCGCATATCTAATGGGCCGGCAAATCTTATAGAGAACCCTCTATCTCCTTCATCAAACTGGTGACTGCTTACGCCTAAATCAGCCAATACCCCATCTACTTCTGTAATTTGATGCAAGCGCAAGAATCGTTGAATATGTCTAAAATTCTGTGGAATGAATAAAACCCTATTATCGTGTTGAATATTTTTTTGGGCATCTACATCCTGATCAAATGCAACTAGTTTTCCATGTTCATTTAAATGATGTAAAATTCCTTTACTATGCCCTCCGCCACCGAAAGTGCAATCTACGTATATTCCACTGGGATTAATATTGAGTGTTTCTAACGTTTCGTTGAAAAGAACCGGTATATGATAATCCGAAGCAAACAACCCTGTGTCATTCATTTGTGTTTTTTCCATGTTATGATTTTTCAGGGTTATCAACTTTATTAATTCCACTCATTACCTCGTGTGCCAAATTGCTGAAAGCTTCCGATGAAAAATCATCAAAAAGTTGCTTGTATTTAGCCGCGTCCCAAATTTCAAATCGATCAATAGCTGCAGCAACAACAATGTCTTTGGATAAGTCTGCAAATTCCTTTAGTGAAGAAGGCAATAATAATCTTCCAGCGCTATCTAATTCCACTTCAGTAGCACCTCCTAAAAACTGACGTCGGAATTGGCGTACTTTTGGATCAAAATCATTTAATTGACTAATCTTGGCAATAATCAATTCCCAACTTTTAATCGGATATAGCGTGAGACATTTTTCAAAACCACGGTTGAGTATAAAACGGCCTTCTCCTTCAGGTAACTGCTTTTTCAGTCCACCCGGAAGTAGAAAACGCCCTTTTGCGTCAACTGTTGCTTCATATTCTCCGTGAAATCCGTTCATTAGTGAATAAATATTTTCAAGATTACCACTTGTTGACACAAAATAACACTTTTTCCCACTTTTAATCATGATTTGAGGGTAGTGTATTTATCCACAGAATATTATATGGCTATGAAGCAATTGCAGCATAGATTTGAGATATATTTGACATTATTTTTACTGTATAACCTGTGAATTGCTGTGGATAACCCCTAAAAATCAATAGAATCAAGCATGGAATGAGCCAATTTGAACATTTATTTGGAAAAGGAGAATGAAAATTGGTGATTTTCTTGTTTATCAAATCGAAATATAAGTACATGCAACACCCATCAACCTTAAGTATTTGTGACTATTCGTATAAATTGCCAGAAGAAAGAATTGCCAAGTACCCATTAGAAAATCGAGATGAGAGTAAGCTATTGGTATACGAATCTGGAGAACTTGATGTTTTAACCTACCGTGAATTAGCCAATAGAATACCCCCAAAAAGCCTATTAGTTTTTAACAATACAAAAGTGGTAGAAGCTCGTCTAATATTTAAAAAGACTACTGGGGGGCTTGTTGAAATATTTTGTT
>CANGCK010000012.1 GCA_947452295.1 Sphingobacteriia bacterium | reverse complement strand
GCTTTTAATAAAGCACTATCTAGTGAGGTAGCTCCATTTACTAAAACCAATCCATCAGTGGTTAATGTTTTACCATTTGCTTTAACCGCGCTAAATATGCTGTCTTTTAAGGTTTTGTTTACAGTAACACTGTCTTTAATTACTTTAATGATGTTGTTGGTAACACTTGTATCTCTTTTGATAAGTGCAGTAATACTGTCTTTTAAAGGACTTTTACCAACGACTTTAGATAGGCCAACAATTACTTTAGTGCTTAAAACGCTATCTGCAATAATTTGAACTAATCCGGCAGTGTCAACAGAAATAAGTACAGGTTTAAGAACCGCACTATCTACTGAATTAGTACCATTTACTTTGATGAAGCCTTGTGCAGTAATTTTTTTACGATCGCTTGGAGACACATTACATAAGCTCTTCCAGGCGGATCCATTGTAATAACAAACGCATGCAGAATCAGTATTATAAATTACCAACCCATTAGAACCAAATGAAGTTGAGCTACCTGGCGTAATTTGAATTGCGTTCATCTGAACAGTGTTCATTCTTGGAAGCAACAACCCGGCTTTTGTAGATTGAAGTTCTAACAAAGCACTCGCGTTTAGACTGCTCGGATTGTCTCCTATTTTAACACCTTGTGCAAATGATTGCTGAATAAATCCTGTAAGAAATACTACAAGAAACACCATCAGATGTTTACGCTTCAACATTTTAAGATTTAATTTATGGTTCATAAACGTTCGTTATAATAGCTAAATATTTATTTATATTTAATTTTTTTATATAGAATGATATTATTAAAAAATATTTTACTATATTTATATTCTAATTGATTTATCAAATTTTATTCTTATAACTAAGGTATTTATCCTTGGATTTTACTTTTCAAATTATTGGTTTGCAAAAGTAGATTTATTTTTTTATATTTTTAGTCTTTTTTTATATTTTTTTCGTCTTTTTTAGATTATTTTAGATTATTTACATTCATATTACTAAATTATTGTGTTATTATTTATATTATTTCAGTAAAAAAACTATAAATAAATCGTACTGAATTTGACATTAACATTTTTTAACATCAATATTTCACTGATATATAGAAAAAAACAAAGGGAATTATCCCTTTATAAATATTTATTTTAATATTTATTTTTTTATATAATATAAAAAAGTACTGATATGAAAATTAAATTAAAAATTTATTAAATTTTGATTAGTTTTTAGGAAAAGGAAGTTCCCATTGTTTAATAAATGCAGTATTATGTTCCCTGATTGAAATCTCATTTAGTTTGCGAACTATTATTGGATGTATATCCGCAACGTCTTTTGTTTCATTTGGGTCGGTATTTAAATCAAACAACATCCACTTGCTGTCTGGATTTTGTTTCAAATTTACTTTTACACCTTTCCAATTGGCCATTCGGATGGCAACTTGACCATCATTTTCAGCAAATTCAAAATATAGATAGGGATGAAGTTTTTGTAGTAGCGGGGTACCCAAAAATTCTGGCAACAAAGAAACTCCGTCGGATATATTCATTGAAATTGGCTGTTTGGTAATTTCTGCCAATGTTGCCATAATATCAAACTGAGCAGCAAGTAAATTACTTGTTTTTCCTGCTACTATTTTTCCTGGCCATTTAACAATAAAAGGTGCTCTGATACCACCTTCAAATAATTCGGCTTTACCTCCTCTCAAACCAGCATTACTATTGAAGAACGCTCTGTCAAAACCACCCACGTTGAAAGTAGCTCCATTATCGCTAGAAAACATTACAATGGTATTTTCTTCTAGTCCTAACTCCCTTAATTTGGCCATTACTAATCCAACTTGGTCGTCTAAAAAAGTTACCATAGCAGCATAGGTAGACAAAGGATATTTATTGGGTAGATAGCCTTTTTGGCCATAATAGGGGTTTTCATTGTACAAGCCTTTGTACTTATTTACATATTCATCTGGAGCTTGTAATGATAGATGGGGTAGATTAAAGGGTAAGTATAAAAAGAAAGGATTTTTTTCATTATCGTTTATAAACTTCAATGCCTTTTCAGTCATTTTAGCTGGCGCATAGTCTTCTCCAGTAAAAGCATAAAAGTCTTTATCTACTGCTTTAAATGAATCGAGCTTTTGATGTGGTAAAAAAGGTAGATTATTTAGGGTATCCCATTGTCCGTTTTCCCATAAATGTGTAGGATAATAATTGTGTGCTTGTTTTTGATCTAGGTAGCCATACGCATAATCAAACCCCTGCAATAAAGGATTTCCCGAGTTATTATTCATGCCAAGCCCCCATTTGCCAATAATGCCAGTTTTGTAACCGGCTTGTTTCATAAGGGTTGCAATGGTAAAAGTACCTTCTAGCAAAGGCATTTGACCTCTTTCTGCAGTATCTTCAAAGCCACCTAATTCATAATTTCCTCTTATGTAAGCATGTCCGGCGTGTTTTCCGGTTAATAACATTGTACGAGCAGGTGCGCAAACAGGTGCGCTAGAATAGTGCTGTGTAAACCGCATCCCATCTCGAGCCATTTGATCGAGATGGGGGGTATTAATTATTTTTTGACCATAACAACCTAAATCACCATAACCTAAATCATCAGCATATATATAGATTACATTTGGTAGTTTTTGTCCGAGTATTTTTCCATTACTTAGAATAGAAAAAAACAACAACAGACAAAGTGATTTTAGTTGTAGGATGGATTTTAACATTGTATAGCAGTAATAAGAGTCTATTAATTGTTATGCAATGTAAGAAATAAGTAACTTATTGAACTGATATGGTCATTTTTTTACTTATTTACACCCGTAATTTTTATCACATAAGCTTCGCCCGTTTTCATTTTTGTCGGATTAAATTCTGGTAATTGAACCAATACATTTTCACCATTTTGTTTCCATTGCAGATTTTTATTGGTTTGCAAAAGTGTAAGTGTATTGCTTGAATTCAGTTTCAGGTCTTTTAAAACAATTTGTTTATTAGCTGGGTACTGAGGGAGAATGGCATATAATGACTTTTTTTGATCATTGTATGTATAGAATACTTCCTTTACTGCATAACCACTATCTGGTTGTATGGTTAGTTTTAATAAAAGATCTCCATGACCATCTTTGGGTTTATAATCTGTACGTCCGGCACTCCATTGAGCAGCTTTTTTCCACTGCTTGGTATTGTAGATAGCTTCTCCATTTATATTGAGCCACTCGCCCATTTGCAATAATCTTTCTTGCATGATTGGGGGGATTTTTCCATGTTCATCGGGTCCGATGTCTAATAAAAAATTACCTCCGCGGCTAACTTTATCAATCAATTGTAAAATCAATGATTGAGTAGAATTGTAATCCCAAGCATCTTCTGCACGATTGTACCCGTAACTAGAGCCCATTCCGCGACTTTCTTCCCAAGGATGGTCTTTAAAAGACAGTTCAGGTTGATATTCTGGCGTGTAAACACCTCCATGATTAAACCTTATACCACTACCCCATCTATCGAATGTTACTACTTTTTCTTTAACTGGGCTTTCATTATACAACCAAGAGAGGAATGCAGTACTACGCCAAACAGTATCTGTTGTATCCCAATCTCCATCAGTCCAGAAAACATCTGGTTGATAGGTATTAATTAATTCTTTCATTTGAGGCCATACATGGGAAGTAGCATATTGGTCTTTGTTTTTTAACCAAAGTGGATTGAACCATTCATACAAAGAATAATACATACCCGCATGAACAGATGTTTTACGAACGGCTTTGAACAAATCGCCCAACAAGTCTCTTTTAGGTCCTCTATCTACAGCATTCCATTCGAATCCCCATGTTTTATTGGCATCTTTATTGTGCCACAAACAAAATCCATCATGGTGTTTTGAAGTTAGTACAATATATTTCGCGCCGCTTTTTTCGAACAATTGCGCCCAGTCATCGGGATTAAATAATTCTGCCTTAAAATCATCCGCTAAATCATAATAGGTTTTATTACCAAATTTTTGCTGGTGGTATTTAATACGAGCAGAATCTTTATTCATTAATCCATTTTGATACCATTCGGAATAATTTCCTTTACTAGAATAGCCCGGCACAGCATATACACCCCAATGAATAAATATGCCAAATTTTGCATTTGTAAACCATTGAGGCACTTGTCGGGTGTCTAAACTTTGCCAATTGGGTTGATAATTTTGAGCGTTTACATTGATAAATGCCAAAATAAAAAGATGCAACAAGAATTTTCTCATATAGAATTGATTGTTCGTTTTAAATTTTAATTATTGAATGACGATTTCATCTGCAAACATCCACCCCGGTTTTCCTTCACCAGGATGACCTTTTGGACAATTGCCGGCATCTTTAGCAGTTACTCTAATAAAACGTACTGCTTGTTCTGTAAAATTGGTTTTGAAATTTTTTATAAATACCGATTGTTCAGTATTTGACAAGTTGTTGATATCGTTACCAACTTGAACATACTTTATTCCGTCTAATGACACTTCGAACTGAACCAACTTGGGAAGAAAAATCCAAGAGCGATAATTTTGAATACAACCTAAACTAATCGAACTAACCTGCTGAACCGTTCCGAGATCAATGGTTGCAGTTAAGTCGGCACCGTTAAACCCATGCCAATTTTTTCCATGATCTAGCGTGCCTCTGATGCCGTCGGTTAAAGTATTATTGCCATTTGCAGGATAATATGTACTATAAGGCGTTAAATAATTTACATTTTTGGCTACACCTTTATGTATGGCAAAAATTTGCTCGGAAGGCTTAGTACTCATTACCAAACCATCTACTACTGTAACTGCCTTGATGATTTGAGAACTATTAATATAAAAAGGTTGCGTGTACAATAAACTGCCAATATCGGGCGTACTACCATCTATACTGTAATAAATTTTTGCATTATCAGCTTCTGTAAACATATTTACTTTTAAATTTCCTTGTTCAGAAATTGTATTGATGTTTACCCTAAAATTACCTTTACTATAATGAATGCCTTTTTGATCAAAACCTTTGGTATGATTTTTTAGTTTATTATTAAAATTATTCCAATTTAATGTAGACTTAGGGCTCCACAACACTTCTGACAATGCCAACATTCTAGGTAAAATCATGTATTCAAGGTGAGCAGCAGTTGATATATATTCAGTCCATACATTACCCTGCGCACCTAACACATATTTAGCTTCGGAGCTATTGAGTTCTTTAGGAATAGGTTCGTAATCGTATACAGACTTTAGGGTATTCATTCCACCAATAGCTAAAGGCTCACCTTCGGGGCCAGCTTGGTAATTGTCGAAATAACAAGGATTTCCTGGAGACATAATTACTTCGTGGTGCATTTTAGCAGCTTCTACGCCACCGGCTTCACCACGCCAACTCATTACCGCTGCATCTGGAGCAAGACCACCTTCTAAAATTTCATCCCAACCTATAATTTTTCTTTTTTTAGCAATCACCATTTTTTCAATTTGTTTGATAAAATAGCTTTGCAATTCTTCTTCATTTTTTAAACCATTGGCTTTTATTTTCGCCTGGCAACGAGCACATTTTTTCCATGGTCCTTTATCTACTTCATCTCCACCTATGTGAATATAAGCAGATGGAAACAAATCAATTACTTCAGTCAATACATTTTGTAGGAATTGGTAAACATTGTCATTACCTGCACAATAGTTTGAAGAAATATTGTTGTAATTGCCACCGGTTAAGGGCAATTGTGGTATTTGGCTACAACTTAATTCAGGATAGGCAGCAATAGCAGAAGCTACATGTCCTGGCATTTCTATTTCTGGGACGATGGTTATATTTTTTTCAGCGGCGTAAGCAATGATTTCTTTGATCTGTTCCTGTGTGTAATAACCGCCATAAGTAGCTTGTTCACCTGCTTTAGCTTGCGGACGTTGCCCCCAAGGTAAATTGTTTTTGTCTACTCTCCAAGCGCCAACTTTAGTAAGTAATGGATACTTTTTAATTTCAATTCTCCATCCACCATCATCTACTAAATGCCAATGAAACACATTCATTTTATAAGTAGCCATTAGATCGATATATGCTTTGATAACATCTGGCCCAAAGAAATGACGGCTCACATCTAAATGCATTCCTCTCCATTTAAATCGAGGATAATCTGTAACCTGCATGCAGGGGATTTCGAGTACTTCATTGGTTCTGACAGCTGGCAATAATTGTAAAACAGATTGCACACCATAAAGCAACCCAGCTTTACTATTGGCGGCAAGCATTAATGAAGTAGGATTAATTGTTAGCTGATATCCTTCTTTGCCAACTTCGGACAAAGATTGTAATTGAATAAATATTCTTTTAGCTTTCCCTGCATTTTTAGCAAGTTGAATACCGGATAATTTTTTAACTGTTGAGGAGAAAAAGTCGGCAACAGCTTTAACTTCTTTTTGTTGCTCATTGAATTGTAAACTTGCATTTTCATCAATAATAAAACTTCCTGTTATTGGGAAAACAGCAACTGGTTGAGGTATGATGTTGATATGATTTTGGGCTATTAACCATGTTGGCAATAACAACCATAAAGCAATTGATATTTTTTTCATTTGTTTCTTTGTATTGAATTTAAAATTCTCCTATTATTCTACTAGCTACATTCAATTGATTTGCTCATCTATACATAACTCAATTGATGTATAACTATTTTAATTTTGAAGACTCCTATAAGATGGTTCTACTAATTAATTAAATAGTACTTCACTTAAAAAAGCCCATCCTTTTTGTCCTTTACCCTCATGCCATTTAGGCAAAACGGCAATTGGTTTTGCAACTATTTTAATTGTACGAACTGAAGTTGCAGGAAAATCAACCTGTAAAGGTTCAATAGTTCCTGCCTCATTTTTTAAAGGGGTTGGGGGGGTAATTTTACCTAATAATTTGAGTTTATTTTTATCGGAACCGCCCCAAACTTCTAACAATACTGGAGGGAAAATATAAGAGCCAGTTAACTTTAATACATTGATCATGGCATTGCTCAAAATCACCTCTTTCTTAAAGTTAAAACGAACAATTGCAGGATTATTCATGTACCCCAACCATTTACCTCCTCCAAAATTAATGTCCCCTAAATCAGCATCAATTAATAAATTACCGGATCCTGTATATTTAGCGTCAGGCGGAGAGAGTAATTCTACTTCATCTGCTTTAAATCCTCTTCTAATATAGGCTGCTTTAATAGGCATGCTACCTATCCATCCTTTTTTAAATGCCCTTGCAATTAATTTAGCATTACTCTTTATTGCAAATGGAGCTGTATAAATCAATCCTGTTAAACTATCTGGAGGAGTACCATTTAATGAATAACGCAATACAGCTCCTTTTAAAGGATGCTTCATTTTAATCATCAGCTCCTCATCAAAAATACCATCGGGCGATTCTAGGATAGGTGGACTTAACTCGATTGAGCTTGATCCATCATCAACATAGCCAGTTTGAAAAACAATATTTTTATATTTTTTTTGAAGTGAAGCTATTTGATTAGTATCTATTTTAGTGTCCCACAAAATTATTTTTTGTAAAGACGGGAAAGTAGCAAGATGTTGAACTGCATTGATGGTAATGGCAGTACCCGACAAGGAAATTTCTTTGATCTTTTCAAGATTTTTTAGTTCTGAAATGCCATCATTAGTAATATCTGTATAGTTTAAATTGAGTTTCTCGAGATTGTCGAAATCGTTGATGGTACTTATTTCGTTGTCTTTAACAGGCATATGAGAGAGACTTAATGAAACAATTTGTTCATTTATTTTGCTCAATTCTGATAGAGACTTCGGCTCATATTTACTTCTACCATAAAACAAAACGGCAATTGCAGGAGATCCGATGCCTTGCTGTTCCAATACCCGATAATTATTATTCAAAGATTTAATGGTGCTTTCGCTTGCAGCAGAAAAATCGTATTGAATATTTTCTATTGCGATGGATGTGCTTAAATATTTTGCAGCTAATATTCTCAATGAGTCTTTAGCTGGCAAATCGGCAACTTTTACAGCATATTTAGCACCATTTTTTATCCATGCTGTTAACAATGCAATTTCATCATTACTCAATTGAGGCTTACTAATTGGAGGCATGTGCTTTTTATCGTCTGTAGGCAAATGAAATCTTTTTAGTAAAAGACTGTTAACAGGATCGCCTGAAACATAAAGATGGCCTGACTTACCGCCTTTAACTATACTTAATGAATCAACTAGATTTAATCCACCTTTTTGACTATTAGGGCCATGACAGCTGATGCACTTTGACTCGAAAATAGGTTTTACTATATCATTAAAAACAATGGCGTCTTCAAAACGAACTTGTTTTTTAATGTTGCTTTTTAGAGGGGCAAAAACAAAATTTTCGCCATGAGTTAGATTACCACCAAAATCGCTGGTGACAATTAACAAGATAGCACCAAAGATTGTAAAAGATTTGAAACGCACATTATGTTCGGCCAGCCATTCATAACCATGGTAAAAAACAAAACCAACCAATGCCAATAATATCCCACCCCATTTATGCCAAGTAAGCGTAGATCCTTCAGCAACCGTTTCGAGTGATAGAAAGATCCCCATTAATGCAGTAAAAACTGCTGTAATTGCCGCTAAGAAAAGAACCAATTTAAAAAACTGTTCACTTACATAGTTGCCGGGAATCCAAACGATAACAAATGCAATAAGCAGCAACACAATTGGAAAATGCAGCAACAAAGGATGCATATGACCAACAACTTTTAAAGCAACAGGAAGTTGTATTTTATCATAAAAAACAGATAAAAACAACAGTAGTACGGTTGCCCCTAATAAAATGCCTTCTCCAATTTTTTTTACACGTTGCATAGTAGCTCAATAAATGTTACCTAAACAAGAAAATGAGAAAATGATGGTTTATTTTAAACTCGAGTAAACTTATACGGATAAACTTTACCTGAACTCCATTGAGCCACATAAATACTTTGGTCATCATCTACACATACATCATGCGGATGAACGAATATTTTTTCTGCTTGGCTCATTGCTTGCAATTTACCATCAATATATTCAGGTTTGGTACCGCCGATATTAGCCACTACTTTGTTGTGTTTATCTAAAATAGTTACAAAACCAGAAGCTTCTTTATCTAAATTAGGAGACCGTAAAACAGCGGCATATAAATGATTGCCATTAATTACAGGGCGACACACACAAGCACCAGGCAAAGCAATTACTTCAATAAATTTACCATCCATGGTAAAGCGTTTGAAACAGTTGCGGGTTCTATCTGTTACCAACAATGTTTTTTCTTTTTTACGGGTATCTACAACAATACCATGTGCGTTATCGAGGTGTTCAACTCCTTCGCCTCTTCCTCCAAAATAATTTAGGATTTTACCATTTGCATCGTAATGTATGATGTATTGAGAACCATAACCATCTGCTATATAAAATTCACCATTGGGCAATACAGTAGTTTCTGTAGGTACAAATGCTTCTTTTTTAGCGTAAACACCAGTTTCAGCAGGGAAATCGATGGTCATCAATATCTTACCGTTTATATCTGTTTTATAAACCTGGTGCTTATCGGTATCGGTAATGAATAAAAAATCTTCCCCATTTTGTTTTAAAATAGTTAAACCATGAGCACCCGGAAACTCATGTCCCCAGCTGTTTAACAGCTTACCTGATTTATCGTAAACAAGAATATTATTTTTAGTTTCATTGGTCAATAATAAAATATTGCCTTTGCTATCTTGCACCATTTCATGACAATCATTCACTGGATTTTTTTCGGATAACACTCCCCAATTTTTATCGAATCGGTAATTCAAGCCGTTATGACCATAAATTTCTCCTTGAGGCTTTGCGAACAAGTTGTTCATTATCAATAATGAACCTGTTGCTAATGAAGTTTGTTGAATGAATTTTCTGCGTTGCATAGTTAGTTTAATTTGGTAGATAATTGTATGGTTGTTTAATTAGCTAAGAATATCTCTTACTACTTTGCCTTCTACATCGGTTAATCTGAATCTGCGCCCTTGATAAAGGAAGGTTAGTTTTTCGTGGTCTAAACCCAACTGATTTAATATTGTTGCTTGGAAATCGTGAACGTGAACCGGGTTTTCGGTGATATTGTATCCAAACTCATCTGTTTCTCCATAAACCATACCTGGTTTTATACCGCCACCGGCCATCCAAATAGAGAAACAACGAGGATGGTGATCTCGTCCATAATTATCTACTGTCATAGTACCTTGAGAGAAGTTGGTTCTTCCGAATTCACCTCCCCAAATAACCAATGTTTCATCTAACAATCCACGTTGTTTTAAATCGGTAATTAAAGCGGCAGAAGCTTGATCTACGTCTTTTGCCTGCCCTCTCATTTCATTAGGCAGATTGCCATGTTGATCCCATCCTTGGTGATACAATTGTACAAATCGAACACCATTTTCGGAAAGTTTACGAGCCAGCAAGCAGTTGGCTGCATAAGTACCTGGCACTAAACATTCTGATCCATAAAGTTTAACAATGTCTTCTGATTCTTTGGTTACATCTAAAATTTCGGGGACAGCTGTTTGCATTCTAAATGCAGTTTCGTATTGTTGAATTTTAGTGGCAATTTCAGGGTCACCAAAATTTTTATAATCGATGTCATTAAGCTCCGCCAATTTGTCGAGCATATCTCTTCTATTTTTTCGATCGATTCCTTCTGGATCTTGTAAATACAGTACAGGATTATCTCCACTACTGAACTGAACACCTTGGTGAATAGAATCGATGAACCCGTTGCTCCACAATTTTGAATATACCCCTTGACCGTTCCCCCTACCTCTAGAAAGCAATACACAAAATGCAGGAAGATTTTTATTTTCAGATCCTAGTCCATAACTCACCCAAGAGCCCATACTTGGTCTGTTGCCCTGCTGGTTGCCTGTTTGGAAGAAGGTTAAAGCCGGATCATGATTAATCGCTTCGGTATGCATACTTTTTACAATGCACAAGTCGTCTACAATTTTAGACATGTGAGGGAATAGTTCACTCACCCAAGCACCTGATTTTCCGTGCTGATTGAATTTGTAATAAGACCCCACCAATGGGAAAGTTGTTTGGCCGGCAGTCATACCAGTTAAACGTTGCCCATTGCGAACTGAAGCAGGTAAATCTTGCCCCATCATTTTATTCAACATGGGTTTATAATCGAATGTTTCCAGTTGAGAGGGTGCACCGTTTTGAAACAAATAAATTACCCGTTTTGCTTTAGGGGCAAAGTGAGGTATACCTGGCATAAATGCCGCATCTGCTTTATCGCCACCTAATAAATCGGGCATTAATAAAGACCCCAACGCAGCGCTTCCTATACCAATACTAAGGCTGGCTAAGAATTTTCTGCGATTTACGTTTAATCCGTGTTCGAGTATTTCTTTTTCCATAGTTAAGTTTTTGTAATGGCTTCCTCCATGTTGTAAATAATTTGAATCACTTGCATTAATGCAGCTAATGAATCATTTTTCTGGATAGAAGGTTTATATTGACCAACGTTAATTAATTGTTTGGCTATGTTTTTATTGTTTTTAAAATAAGCTTCTTTATCGTCCCAGTATTCTTGTAAAATTTTTAGTTCTTTTGAAGTTGGCACTCTACAAATTATTTTCTTAAAAGCCGTTTCAATAGTAGTTTGTTTGTCTTTGCCATTTTTAAGTAATTTGTCGGATAACGCCAATGAAGCTTCTAAAACAGTAGGGTCGTTTAACATGATTAAAGCTTGCAAAGGCGTATTGGTTCTAGAACGTTTTACATCGCATTGGTCTCGGCTACTTCCATCAAAAATCATCATATTAGGTGGCGGAACAGTCCGTTTAATAAAAGTGTACATGCCTCTACGGTAAATAGCAGTGCCTGTATCTTGTTTATAGGTAGATAAGATGCCTCTGCCAGATGTAGCCAATTCCCAAAGGCCTTTAGGTTGATAGGCTTTAACACTGGTTCCACCTATCGATTTATTTAAAAGACCACTACTGGCCAAAACCATATCTTTTACAAATTCTGCATTTAAACGCATACGAGGAGCGCGTGACAAAAAGGTGTTTTCGGGATCTATTTGTAATTTATTTTTAGATAAAACAGCTGATTGACGATAGGTGGCAGACATCACCATCATTTTAACAAGTCGCTTTATATTCCAACCATTTTCTCGAAAATCTACTGCTAGCCAATCGAGTAATGCAGGATGCGAAGGCAAATCGCCCTGCATGCCAAAATCACCGGCAGACTTAACAATACCTTTGCCAAAAAATTCTTGCCAAATTCTGTTTACAAATACGCGAGCTGTTAATGGATTTTTGGCGTCGAACAACCATTGAGAGAGACCAAATCTATTGGCAGGATATTGAACCCCAAATGGTAAAATAGATTCGGGTGTTCCTGGTGTAACTTCCTCACCATGTTGATCATAATTTCCACGAATTAACACATAAGACTTCCTAACGGTATCGGCATCTTTCATTACCGAAACTTCTAATTTATTGGTATCTACTTTATTGATGAAATTTAAAACACCTTTTACATCCTGCTGGGTAATTTGCATACGCGGATTTTTTGCGTATGTTTCGGCACCACCTACTGTTGATTCGATGCCTTTTTCTGTTACATTATTAAAGAAGGCTGTTAATTGAAAATAATTTTTTTGTGTAAACGGGTCGTACTTATGGTTGTGACATTTTGCACATTCCAACGTTAACCCTAAAACACCTCTCGATAAAGTATTGGTTCTATCTACAACATATTCAACCCTGTATTCTTCATCAACTACCCCACCTTCTTCAGTTATTTTATGGTTTCTATTAAAGCCGGTAGCCAATATTTGCTCTTTAGTGGCGTTGGGAATTAAATCTCCCGCCAATTGCCAAGTAATAAACTGATTATAAGGCATATTTTTATTGAACGCATGAATTACCCAATCGCGCCAAGGCCATTGTGAGCGATAATTATCGTCCTGATAACCATGTGAATCAGCATAACGAGCAATATCTAGCCAAGGCAATGCCATTCTTTCACCATAAGCAGGTTGTGCGAGTATTGCGTCTACCATTTTTTCGTAGGCATTAGGAGATGCATCATTTACAAAAGCTGCTGTTTGTTCCGGCGTTGGTGGTAACCCGGTTAAATCGAAGGTTACCCGTTTCAATAAGCGTTCTTTATCTGCTTCTTCATTCGGATCTAAACCAATTTTTTCGAGCTTACTTAAAATAAAGTTATCAATAGTATTTTTAACCCAAGAAGTATTACTCACTTTAGGAACATTCGCTTTAACAGGTGCTACAAAAGCCCAATGTTTTTCGTATTTAGCCCCTTGTTCGATCCATTTTTTAATTGTTTCTATTTCAGCTACAGTTAAAGCGGGTAAATGACTATCAATGGGAGGCATTATTTGAGAAGAGTCTTTGGTAACAACTCTTAAGTAGAGTTCAGACTCATTGACTTTTCCTGGAACCAGCGCACGAGAATTGGGATGTTCTTGTAAAGCTTTCAACGCTTCGGATTCAATATCTAAACGTAATCCTGCTTGGCGTTTATTTGCATCTGGACCATGACACTTAAAACACTTATCGGAAAAGATAGGACGTATTTGGAAATTGTAGCTAATCAAATCGCTTTGCTCAGTCAACTCCACTTTGTTATTACTACATGAATAGCAATAAGCAATAAAAGATAGCATGAGAACAATGCATAGTTTTTTCATCAGACAATCATTATTAATGTTAGCAATAGACAGCTAAATATAATTAAAAAAACAATCTGCATCATTAAAATAATCCCAAAAAACAAACGCAAACGGTTGATCAGGCCATTTTTATTCAAAAAATAATTCCATCAAGTATATTAAATTCAATTCCTACTTTTAATAGGCATATTCACCTTTTTCATTTAAATAATTTGATATATGAATCAACTCAAAATAGCTTGGCGTTTTTTATTATTGTTGAGTATTTGTTCGATAAGTATTTGCAAGGGACAAGAACAAGCTACAACCGTTTTCGAATCGGGCACAAATGGATACCAAACATTTCGTATTCCAGCCATGATTAAGTCTCCGAATGGAAGCATTTTAGCATTTTGCGAAGGACGAATTAACAGTTCCGATGATTTTGGCAACATCAATATTGTACTCAAGCGCAGCGAGGATGGAGGAAAAACATGGAATGAACTTCAAACAATTGTAGATTATGGAAACCTGCAAGCAGGCAACCCTGCGCCAGTAGTTGATTACAGCGACAGTAATTACCCAACAGGCAAGATTTTTTTATTTTACAATACGGGTAATAACCATGAATATGAAATAAGGCAAGGAAAAGGTATTAGAGAAGTTTGGTATAAAACTTCCATCGACAATGGTATTACCTGGAGTGAGGGGGTAAATATTACTTTACAAACGCATTTACCCAATCAGCCGCAGATGAATTCAGCATATAATTTCAAAGAAGATTGGAGAAGTTATGCCAATACCCCCGGACATGCTATTCAGATTGAAAATGGGAAGTTTAAAGGAAGAATCATAGTAGCTGCTAATCATTCAATAGGCAATCCGAAAGAACATTTTGAGGATTATTTCGCCCACACGTTTTATTCTGATGACCATGGAAATTCTTTTAAAATAGGAGAACCACTCCGTTTAGCAGGAAGTAATGAATCGATGGTTACTGAATTAAGTAATAATCAATTAATGATGAATAGCCGTAATCAAAAGGGAGATATAAGGGCAAGAATTGTTTCTAAAAGTGCAGATGGAGGTGAAACTTGGGAAAAAACATATTTTGACACTGTTTTGATAGACCCAGTAAATCAGGGCAGCATCCTTACCTTGGGATATAAAAAAATGCAAGCAATAATTGCTTTTTGCAATACTGCAGATACCCGTAAAAGAGATCATTTAACACTCAGAATTAGTTATGATGAAGGGCATACTTGGAATAAGCAGTTTGTAATTGATAAAAGTAACGATCCAAAACAGAAAGATTTCACAGCCTATTCAGACATGATTTTACTCAATAAACACAATATAGGTATACTTTACGAGAGAGACAATTACCGCCAAATAGTATTCAAATCGCTAAAATGGCATTAATAAAATAAATTAGTGCAGAGCACATAAGCTGTTTTCTCCCAATAAAGAAGGGATAAAATATATGTGGTTCACCAAAATAATATTCAATTATTTATTAATATTAATCATCGGTCATTTTAAGTAACTTTGCAAAGATTTTAAACTTAAAATACTAGTAAAAGCAGAAATGCCATAGTACATATTAAAATATTTTTACAGAAGTGAATAGATAATATACCTATGAAAATCCCCCATCCATTAAAAGGTATCCTTAAAAAAAACACAACTCAATTAGTGCCCAATTATGGCAACTTGTTTTTTTATAATGAGGGGGATTTTATTGCTGAAATAGAATACGAAGCTATTCAACAAAGGATTAAAGAAAAATTAACAGATGAAGAAAAATATGCGATGTTTTTAATGAATAAAAACAGGCATCCCTTTTATGATATTTATGCATGTTTTCAGCCCTTTAACGAAGCAACCAAGGCCTTGTATCCCTTTTTAAAAAAACTGAGGTCAACAACAAAAAAAGGGGAAGCCATATTAAATTTATGGGATAGAACAGGATGGATGACTAATTTATTGGCAGGATTTTTTCCAGAAAATATCATCATCACTACATGGGAAGGAAACAAAGATGTATTAGGATATAGCGGCCATCATTATTGGATGAGGAATCAGCCCAATATAAATATTGTTTATTGCGATTTAAATAAACCGTTGCCTTTTGAATCGAAGAGTATTGCTTTTTCAATAGGATTAGATGTATTGCATCGTTTTGACCGATCACATTTATTAGAAGAATTGGTTAGAGTAGTTAAAGATGAAGGTGCTATTATTTTTCCACATGTACACTTAAGCAATTCACAACCAAAAAATTATTTTGAAAGAGGTGGTACCCTTTTACAGGGGATTGATTATGCTGAAGCCTTGAAAAAAATTTCAACACATACTAATTTAGAAGGCTATGTATTTTCGGAACCGGCATTATTTACCGCCAATGATATACTTCAGTCTTCAACAATTGAATTAATATCTAATCCAACATCAACTGACTATAATGCATTGATTGCATTGCTACCGAAAAGTTGGCAACAAAAAAGTTTATCTGCATTTACATTAGAAGATGAAACCAACATAATGCAATGCAGAATATTAGTAAACTTGTTGGTACAGATTGATTTTCAACAACAAAAAATAAATATCAATCAAACGCATTTAAATGGTCAAGTTGGAGAAATTTTACAAAGACATCCCATATATGAAACTTTCATCCAAGCGTCACACAACTATACACTTACAGAATTAGGTGTAAAAATTATATACTTAGCTCAGCAATGTTATACTGTAGCATCTATTGCAAATCAATTAAACATCGATTTAAAATATGTAGTAGAAGAATTATATATTTTACAAAAGATGGGGCTAATTGCGGTTTTACCCATATCAGAAGATGCTGTTCGACTACAATATTTTTTGATGTCACAAGCGTTTATTGTAGCAGAAGAAAAACAAACATTTGCCAATCTGTGGCAACATACTTTAAAAAATTATAGAGAAAAAATAGGCTTAATTACACATGAAGACCAAAGTGAATTTTCTTATAATGATTGCAATTTAATTATAGAAGATTTACAGCAATTACTGAATCATAAAAGTATAAGCAAAGGCGATAAAATTATCCTTGTTTCTAAGCCAAATGCGGAAGCAATTTTATTGAGTTGGGCTTGTATGCTGATGGGTATTATCGTAGTTCCAATTTCACCAAAAACTTCTAAAGATAGCTTAGAAAAAATAATAAAGGCTACTGATTCGGTTTTACATTTTTTCGACACAGAAACATACCAGGAATTAGGAGCATGCATTGACAACAAACAAGTAATTGTATTTGATGGTAATGAAAATCCAGGAAATGTACTGAGTTTTTCAGATTGGTTGGCGTGTGCAGCACAATTAATATTGAACTATACCCCATCAATCATCGACCCAAATGACGTAGCTGTTATTTTGTATACATCCGGAAGTACAGGAGCACCCAAAGGAGTACAATTAACTCAAGCTAACTTATACAGAAGTGGGCAAACTATTTCAGATCATTTTAACTGGAATGAATCGGATATTTTTTATGCACATGGCGGATTAGAAACAATGAGTGGTTTAAGAAATACTTTATTGGCATCATTATTTAATGGAGTTACTGTAGTAGTTCCGAACAACAATAATACCAATAATCTTTTCGCACTCATAGCAGACTTAGCAGAAAGCAGATCAACCATTTTTAGTTGTAACCCCTCTTTATTAGGCCAATTAAATAAATTTTATGATAAAATTGGCAGCCAACTTAGTTCAGTTAAAACTTTAATGTGTACCGGGAATGTTTTAACAGAAACACTTCGTGAACAAATAATGCAAAAATTCAAGTTACCTGTCATTAATTATTACGGAGCTACAGAAACTACTGGCATTTGCATTGCACAAAAAATACCAGCAACCAATATAAAAGATGGCAATATTGGTGAACCAATAAATTGTATCGCACAAATAGTGGATAATAATGAAAAAATAGTTGCTACTGAAGAAAAAGGTGAACTTAGGATATTCAGTACAAATTTAATGAAGGGCTATTTAAATGAACCTACTTTAACGAATGAAAATATAAGAAATGGATGGTATTATACCAATGATTTAGCCTGCTATACCCAAGAAGGAAATATTAAATTATTAGGAAGAAAAAGAGAATATATCAAATCTACTAACGAAGAAATTATTTATTTATCCGAAATACATGATAAAATAATTGAGTTGGATTTTATTGAAGAAATAGTTGTTACAACTTTCCATATCGATGATAGCGAGAGAATAGCTGCTTATATAGTTCTTAGAAACATCCATTATTCTGAAGAAGAAACAAAAAACACTATTCGATTATATGTTAAAAACGCTTTAGGAGAAACTAGAGTTCCGCATAAAATTGTATTTCTTGAAAAATTACCCTATAACGAATACGGCAAACTGAACAAAGAACAAATACATGCAGCAATATAAAAATATAGAAGACCTTTTTACTTTTATTAATAAAGAAAAAAATAAAAGCAATTTATTTGCAGATTTTTATGGGGAACAGATATCTTATAAAAAATTAATAGACGACTGCAATAAAGTATTTACCTTTTTGCAATGTGCTGAAATTAAAAAGGGTGATAAAATCATTTTGTCTACTAACAACGATTATTATACTAGTTTGTTTTTTATAAGCTTTTTAAAGTATGGAGTAACGACTGTACTACTAGACCCAGAAACTCCATCTGTTAAAGCAAAAAGCATTATCGAAAAAGTGAATGCATCGGCTTATATAATGGATGAAAAATTATTTGCAGAAAGAGCCATAGAAATAGAATCCAAAGGCGCTAATCTACAAATTAGTTCACCCCTTCAAAAAAAGGGGAAACTGTTTAATCAGTTATTAAAAAATAAAATAAAAGAAAACATAACCTCCAAACAACAATTTCCGGAAATATTAAATACACTAGCACCATCAGCAGTTTTTAACAATGATGTTCATAAAAATGACATCGCTTATATTATTTTCACATCGGGTACAACTTCGGCTCCTAAAGGAGTTATGATAACTCATGAAAATTTATTCAGCCATCTGGAGACATTGTCGAATGTATATAAATTCAAAGAGACTGAAACGGTTAGAATACACAATATTTTGATGCTATACCATTCGGATGGTTGCATACAAGGTCCATTATTAGCATTTTACAATGCGGCCAGTTTATATCATCCATTTAAGTTTGAAGTATCTAAATTGAATGATCTTTTTAATAGTATTTATAAATATAGAATTACACATTATATAACTGTTCCAACTATTTTATCATTCATGATAAAATATTCAGAAGAGTATGAAGATAGTTTTTTGACGGAAGATTTTAAATACATTATTTCATGCGCAGCCAAATTAGAAAAAAAACTTTGGATTGATTTGGAAAACAAATTCAGCAAACCAATTATCAATATTTTTGGGCTAACTGAAACTGTTACTGGTTCTATATTTAGTGGAATCGATATAGCTACAAGAAAAATAGGGTCTGTGGGCAAACCAGTAGACTGTGAAGCAAAAATATTGATGGAAGATGGGGAGATGGCAAAACCAAATAAACAAGGCGTTTTATATATTAAAGGCAGCCATGTGTTTAAGGGATATTTAAATGATGAAACTACTACATCAGCTGTAAAAAAAGACAACTGGTTTAACACCGGAGACATAGCAATGTTTGATGAGGATGGTTTTATTTATATAACTGGGCGGCAGAAGAACACCATTAATAGTGGTGGATTTAATATTTATCCTGAACAAGTAGCCGAGATTATCAATACCCATCCATCTATTAAAGAAAGTATTTGCTTAGGCATTCCGGACGATGTTTTTGGAGAAAAAATAGTTGCAGTATATGCATTAAATGCAGATGCAGTAATAAGTGAATTAGACTTATTAGAATTTATCAGACCACAATTAGAAACACATCAAATTCCTAAAGAATTTTTTGCACTCAACGAATTACCAAAAGGATTAGCTGGCAAAGTAAAAATTGAAGAAGTAAAGCAGTACATCAATTCGTTAAAGACCGACAACAAACAAATTCTTTCAGAAAATATACAAGAAATAAAAATATTAAAAATAGCAGCTGAAGCATTTGGTATTAGAGTGGAAAATGTACAATTGTCAAATAAAGTTGGATCACTAGAGGGTTGGGATTCGATGGGTCATTTAGAGTTAATAACAAGTCTCGAAAAAAACTTCAACATTAGTTTTTCTACAGCCGAAATGATTTCCATTAATAGCCTTTCCGACGCACACAAAATTATTATACAAAAAATGAGGAGTCATTAACATGTATTTGCTATAAACCAATCATGATCAACCATTGAAATGTTTAACCGGCAATTAGCATGTAACAAATGAACAACAATAATTATAATACACATGAAAAAAAGCCCTCCTCTTGCATTGTGGATAATTACAATATCAATATTCATTGTTGTACAAGCAATTATATTTTTTATTCCTTCAAATAAGCTCGACTATGGTATTTCCTACCCAAGAATTGATGACAGCATTTTAAAAAATAATCAGGTAACCCCTATTCATAAAATAATGGCAATCGGTAGTTCTATTACTGATGAAGCTATTGAAAAGGAAGAAGACATCATAACGCTATCTCAAGAAAATGGTGGAGAAGGATTAATGATAAAGAAAGTTACTGGGGTTACAGATAAATTATCCTTAATGATTAATCGATTTGATTTGGTCAATTATTTAATCAATGAAAAGCCTGAAGCAGTATGCATTCAAACTGAACTTGCTGCAATACAATTATCTCCAGAACATATTTTTGCACCAGAACAGATTGTACAAATTACACAAGACAACAAACTTTTTTTTAAAAAACTATTGAACGGATTCAAAGATCCGCCAACCGATAGATTGTATTGGCTGAATGACGAATTAGTTATAGTGAAAGATACCATTTTATTTCAGGGAATCAACAGGAGTATAAAATCTCGAAAAGAAGCCCAAAATGTTTTTGATTTTATTCAAACCTTAAATAAAAAAGGTATTAAAGTTTATTTTCTAGATATTCCTAGAGCACATCAATTTGAAGACAAATATTTTACTACAAATTATAAAGATTCTTTGAATCATCTTTTTGAGTTGTACAAAAATGAAACAGGTTCAAAAAGAATTCAATATACTGGACCAGTAATGCATTTTATCAACTATAGAGATATTGGTGGCCATATGAATATAACTGGAAGAAAACTTTACACAAGATGGTTGGTTAATACAATTCAAAATGAACTGAAAAAATAATGAGTACGATATTTCTTATATTAGGGATCAACATACCGCTATTGTTAATTTATTGGCTGGTAAATAGCCAATGGAAAAATACGGTCATTGTTGTTGGAACAATTCTATTTCTTGTATATATTTCTCCATTATCCTTAATAGTGCTTTTACTATCGAGCACTTTTATTTATTTTACATTAGCAAAATACAACAGCAATGCACGAACTATCGTATCGCTTATCATTTCAATTGCTGGCATTTTGTTATTTTTCAAAATTAATATTACACAACAACTATTTTTTAACAGCAACCAATTATTGCCATTTGGGATATCCTACTATTCATTTAGACAGATTCATTACATTTTTGAATTTTATAAACGCAAGTTGCCAAAGCATACATTTTTTGATTTTATAAGCTACTTATTTTTTCTGCCCACATTATACATTGGACCAATCAATAGATTTCCAGCATTTTTAAAGGATAATCAAAGAAAAAGATGGGATAATCAATTGTTTTCTTACGGTTTAGAGCGAATATTATATGGGCTATTTAAAGTAGCTTTCTTAGGAAATTTATTGATAAGTTTAAAGTTGAATTCATATTCAGAGAATTATATAGCTAATTTTCCTTGGCTCTATCAATATTTTCAAATGGTGATTTTTTATTTTAATGCATACTTTCAATTTGCAGGATTTTCAGATATAGCTATAGGTTTATCTGCCACTTATGGATATCGCATTATTGAAAATTTCAATTATCCTTTTTTAGCCGGTAATATTGCAGATTTTTGGAAACGTTGGCATATTTCTTTATCAGAATGGTGTAATGATTACGTGTTTCAACCGACACTAAGTATTACTAGAAACTTCATAATAAGTATTTTGTTTTCTATTTTAGTGCTAGCTGCATGGCATGAAATAAGTTATAAATATATTCTATGGGGGTTAAGTCATGTTGCTGCGTTAAATATTTGGCATATATACAGTAGCACCAAATTGCATTCAAGAATTGAAAAAAATCCGATTATACAAAGACCACTAGGGATATTCATCACCATTCATTTTGTAATGATTAGTTTTATGTTGATTAAGACAGACAACTTAATGGATTTTTGGGATTTTATTCAAACAATATTTTTAATACATAAATAGCTAAAATGTATAACTGGATTTATAATAAATTTGGCAAAAATATTGCTAACATATTTATTACTATATGGTATTTGGCAATCCTATTTTTAGTGCTTATTTCATTAGATACCTACCAAGCAAGATTTAAATATGGAGGATGGTAGCATTTTTTGATTTATTTATATTACTAATTATATTCACGGTAATATTTAATACAATCATTAATTTCATATATATCAAATAAACTATTTTGAAAAAACATTTATTTATTTCTTTAGTTATTGTGATTTTAAATTCATTTTTTTTAAGGGGTCAATCGGCTGATATAGTCCAGGATCAATGGCTCAATTGTAAAAGAACTGTATTTACATTTGAGGGTAAAAAAGCCTGGCTTGTTTCACCATCAAAGCCCCTGCCTGGCAATCCATGGATATGGAAAGCCTATTTTCCTGATTGGCATACTGATATAGATTCTATTTTACTGTCAAGGGGGTTCTATGTAGCATATATAGAAGTGAATGATTTATTTGGTAATTCAACAGCCATGCAATTATGGGATAAATTTTATACCTATTTAACACAAGTGAAGAAACTAGCACCCAAAGTGGCGTTGGAAGGTATTAGCAGAGGTGGTTTATATGTGTATAATTGGGCAAAAAGAAATCCATTACTAGTAAGTTGTATTTATGCAGAGGCGCCTGTAATCGATTTTAAAAGTTGGCCAGGAGGAAAAGGTATTTCAAAGGGATCATCAAGAGATTGGGAATTGTTACTACAAGCATACAATTTTTCGGAGGATGCTGCGATGCAATTTAAAGACCAAGCATTTGAAAATTTATCGGGGCTAGCCGCCTGCAAAGTACCGTTACTTCATGCAATTGGTTTGAATGATAAAATTGTGCCCCCTAGTGAAAACACACAAAAATTGTTTGAACAATACAATAAGCTTGGAGGAATAACTACTACCTACCCTATGACAAGAGGTAAACAAAGTTTAGAAGGACATCATTTCCCTATAGAGCATCCTGAAAAAATTGCAGATTTTATCCAAAGTAATTCGTTACCAGTAACTACTTTTATCAATCCCACGCTATACCACCAACAAAGAAATACGCTTGAAAATTGTTATACAAAATTCAAAAACGACAAAACTGGTAGAGTAGCATTTATGGGTGGTTCTATTACTGAATGGGGTGCATGGAGAGAAAAGATATGTAATTATTTAAAAGAGCAATTTCCTGAAACAAAATTTGAATTTATCAATGCAGGCATTAGTTCAACAGGAAGTATGCCTGGTGCATTTAGACTTGAAAATGATGTTCTGTATAATGGAAAAATTGATTTGTTTTTTGAAGAAGCAGCTGTAAATGACAAGGCCAACAGCACTCCAAAAAATCAACAATTAAAAAGTATGGAAGGGATTATAAGGCATGCACTATTAAGTAATCCATTGATGGACATAGTGTTAATGTATTTTGTAGATCCAGATAAAATAAAAGATTATAACAATAAAATCATTCCAAACGAAATAGTTAATCATGAATTAATAGCCAATCATTATAATGTTAGTAGTATAAATTTAGCAAGAGAAGTAACAGATAGAATTAATTCTCAAGAGTTTACATGGGAAGAAGATTTTAAAGATTTACATCCCAGTATGTTTGGACATGAAGTATATTTTAGATCGATAAAAACATTTTTAGAAAATAGTTTTAATCGATCGAATTTCAATAAAGTTCAATCTGCTAAATTGCCTTCACCGATTAATTCAAATGCATATTTTAATGGGAAATATATTTCACTTAACAATGTAAAATTTAAAAAAGGGTTTGAATTAATAAGTAATTGGCACCCTACTGATATGTTAGAAACGAGAAAACAATATGTAAACATTCCAACTTTAGTTGCCAATAATGCCGACGCTGAATTAGGCATTGATTTCACTGGTAATGCTGTAGGTATTTGCATTAATTCGGGTCCAGATGCAGGAATGATTAGTTATCAAATTGATGGAAAGACTTACCCTGCTATTAATTTATTTACGCAATGGAGTAGTGCACTTCATTTACCTTGGTATATTATATTGGCAGATGATTTGGTTAATAAAAAACATACTTTAATCATTAAAACCATTGAGCAGAAAAATGCACAAAGTATTGGTAATAGTTGCAGAATAGTTCACTTCCTTGTGAATGAATAATTTTTAAATTTGATTCGTATCTTCATTAAAATTAAGGCTTTATGGATTTTTCGAAATATAAAAAAGGAACTACTGCCGTTTGGGGAGGAGAAGACCACCTATCAACAAATGGTGCTGTTACTACACCCATTGTAAATAGTGTAGCATTTGCATATCATGATCTTGAAGAATGGCACCAGGTATCACTAGGTAAATCTGAAGGATATATATACAGTAGAAATACGAATCCAACAGTTCATGCATTGGAACAAAAAATAATGCTGTTAGAATGTGCTGAACATGCTACTTCATTTTCTACTGGTATGGCAGCAATTAGCAATACATTGTTTACCTTTCTTACTAGTGGCAAAAGAGTAGTTTCATTAAAGGATACTTATGGCGGAACAAGTAAAATTTTTCTTGACTTCCTTCCAAAATACAATGTAGCAGTTACACTTTGTGACACTACCAATCATGAAGAATTAGAAAAAGAAATTGCAAAAGGCTGTGATTTGGTATATTTAGAAACGCCTACCAACCCCACATTAAAAGTTGTTGATATAAAACGATTATCGGATGCGGCGCATAAGGTTGGTGCTATTGTAGTGGTAGACAATACATTTGCTACACCAATCAACCAAAATCCACTACAATTAGGAGCAGACCTTGTGTTACACAGTGCTACAAAATTTTTATGCGGCCATTCAGATGCAATGGGTGGACTATTGGCCGGGAAAAAAGAATTGGTTAACAAAGTGTATCAGTTTAGAGAAATAAATGGAGCAAGTTTACAAGCAGACCCTGCATACATGATAGCCAGAGGAATGAAGACCTTGGACTTACGCATAGAAAGGCAAAATAGTTCTGCACTTAACATAGCACAATTTTTAATAGCGCATCCAAAAGTTAAAGATGTATATTATCCAGGACTAGCTACTCATCCTGGCCATGAAATCGCAAAAAGTCAAATGCGTGGCTTTGGTGGCATGATGAGTTTTGCTTTAAATGGCGACTACGATCAGGTGCGAAAGCTACTTACTAACCTTAAACTAGTACATCTTGCTGCCAGCTTAGGTTCGGTTAGCACACTTGCTGGACCACCAAGAACAACTAGCCATGTTGAATTAACTAAAGAGCAGCGCGCACAATTGGGTATACCAGAAAGTTTAATACGCTATTCGGTAGGTATAGAAAGTGTTGATGACTTATTAACAGACCTAGAAGATGCCTTAAAACTTTTATAGTTTAGTTTGCAATTAAATTTTCATACAAGCAGTTTACTGTTTTTCTAATTACTGTGTTATAGCCTTCTGAATATTCAGGATGGCAGCCATTGCAGATAACAACTATTCCATACTTTTTCTTTGGGTCAAAAAACATAGCACTGTATAACCCATAAGCAGATCCGGTATGTCCTTTTAAACTTAACCCGGGAATCATTTTAGTACTTGTTTCAATAGCAAAACCATAGCCTTCTTCGCTAGACAAAGGTGTTTGCATTAGGGTTGAGCTTTTTTTGGAAATAATTCTCTTCCCTTTGTATTTTCCTTTGTTCATGTGCATCATCATGTACTGAGCCAAATCGGTAGCAGAAATTTTCATCCCACCAGTAGGTGAAAAAACGGGTGTACTATACCCCATTTGATAATTAGCAATTTCTGTTGCTCTTTGTGCATAAGCATTTGATGAAAGAATAAATCTTGCAGAATCTGTATTGTATTCATATAAAGAAGCTATTTTCGACTTATCTAATCCATCTACATAATAGCCACCATAAAGGCCTAAAGGATCTAATACATGATTTTTCACATATTGATCAAATCTTTCGCCAGATACTTTTTCAATAATTGCGCCTACCATGTTGTAATTTAAATTGCAATATGCATATCCTTTTCCAGGCTCATATGCACTATAACATTTTTCCCAATTGGGATTTTTGGAGGGATTAATGACGTCTAATGTAAAATAACCCTGGCTATCATTTAAAGAAGACAAATGCGACATCATTAAGCGCAAAGTGATGATTGTTTCAGGAAAATTTGGATTGCGTACTTTAAACCCTATGAGTTCACTTACATCTTGGTCCAATGAAAGTTTTCCTGCTTCATAAAGTTGAAGTATTGAAGTAGCGGAAAACGATTTTGAAATTGAAGCAATTCTAAAAATACAATCATCGGTAAGCGGATTATTGGTTTCTTGATTTTTTAAACCAAATGATTGCGTATAGATAATTTTATTGTTTTTTACTACAGCAACTGACAATCCCATAACAGGCGAGGATTGCATTATTTTTTGTATACCACTGACGGCTTTATCTTGTTGAGAAAATGACTTTACTGAAAATAGTAAGCAACTCATCAGAAGGTAAAGAGAGAATTGAATGTATTTTTGTTTCATTGACATTTATTAATTATTGAATGTATGAAATTCACTTGATTTGGTCAAACTAAAAAACATAAAGACGCTCTTAAAAATAATTAAGGCGTCTTTATGCATTATTAAATATCAAATCAATTACACAGCTTGTTCCGCAGGTTTATTACTTTTCTTCATATATACATTCAATCCGATAAACGCAACAATTAATGCCAATGGAATCATTAATGTAGTATTAATTACTTCTGGTCCAGCTAATTTTTTTGCTTCATCAGTAAGTTTGGCTAAATCAGCTTCAACTGTTCCTACAGGAATTTTTGCAGCTACTAATTTATCGTAAAAATCACTCATGAAAATCATATAGACAGATACGGCAAACATACCAGCACCGCCCATTAAGTTTAAACCAACGGCACCTGTTTTGGGTAGATTTTCAGCTACAAAACCTATCATAGTAGGCCAAAAATAACAAACACCAATTCCAAAAACAATTGCACCAACAAATAACATATTACCAGAGGTATGACCTAATAAATAAAGACCTAATGCGGCCAAAATTGCAGAAATCAATAACACACCTTGTGGAGAGAATTTTTTAACAACTGGTCCGGCAAAACCGCGACCAATAACCATTATACCTGTTTCTATTGTTAATAACAAAATAGCATTGTCGCTAACATTCTTTAGCAATATGTCTATCCATTGTCCGGTAAACAATTCAGTGATAGCAGTACCGAACATACAAATTATCATGAATATAAATAGTGGTTGTAATAATGATTTATACATTTCACTTGACGACACCCCACTTGAAACACGTTCAGTAACAGGAAAATCTAATTTAGAAAACAGATAACCATATAATACAGTTGGAATCAGCATTACCCCTACTTGCAATTGTGTGCTCAACCCGATTTTATTAAACAAAAATACTACCAAGGTTCCGATCACAATTCCACCTGGAAACCACAAGTGAAAGTGATTTAACTTGGTGGTTTTATTGTCAGGGTACAATGCAGTAACCAATGGATTACATGAAGCTTCTACTGTACCATTCGCAATACCAACTAGCAAAGTGGAAAAAAACAAAGTCCAATAGCCTGTTGCATAAATAGTTAACACGATACCGGCAAGATGGAAAATAAATGCCAAAACCAATAATCTTTTCATTCCAATAATATCTACTATGATACCACCAATTAACATCGCTAATGGGAATCCCCAAAATGCAGTTGCGGCAATAGTACCTAATTGAGCGGGAGTTAAATTAAAATCAACGCCTTGTTGGTTTAAAACTCCTGCACGAATTCCAAAGGAAAGTGAAGTAACTAAAAGTGCCAAACAACTGGCTACAAATAGTTTGTTGTGTTGAATGTTTTTTGACATAATCGTTAGGTTTTTGTTTATCGTTTAATTGACTGTTCAATATATATTATTTTTACGATAAAAACATATCTCCTTCAAAAAGACCTTGGCAATATTCATATTTAATGATTTTACATTACTTAAATAATAGGAAAAAAATACGAATGTTGATTTATTGAAATTTTTATTTTAAATGACTAGATGATTTTCTTAAAGGACTTATAATTGTATCTTGAACGATGGTCGATAAATATGTTTGAGGCAATTCTGTATCAATCTTTCATCAGTTATTATTACGGCTTTTAAGGGTAAATAACCTTTATTGATATCGGATAAAATAGATTTAGTTGAAGACGACCACTCAAAATACCTAGTTTAGATTAGATCACAAGGGTTAATAACGTAACTGCTTCTCAAACAGTCTATTAAGTCACAAGACTTGATAGAAAATATTATAAATAATCACGTTATGATATGGAAATTTTTTTATGTTATTAGATAATAATTTATATTTTAATATGTTTAATTACCTCATTATTAATTCGTATTATTTATTATTTATCTTTGTTTTTTATTTAATATATTTAAAAAATTATAAACAAATTTTCATAACAATAAAATTGAGGTTGCAGATAATTTGAGTTTGCAGATGAGAAAATTTAGCTAAAGTCAATTTATTTTGAAGCGAAAAAACGGCGTAATCCCCCTAACCAATGTTTTTTTAAAATGCCCTCGGAAAACCAATACTTTCTATGCGAAATCGAGTATCTCTAATAATTATTTTTCTATTTACAATTGGCATTTGTGAAGCACAATATCCACCTGTTTTTAAAAATAGTGTTTATGGAAATAACCCTGATGCTGGGCACTATATCAACATCAGGGGATTTAAGATGTATTATGAAGTTTATGGTAAGGGAGAACCCATGTTGATGATTCATGGGAATGCTGGTTCTATCAATAACTTAAGTGGGCAAATTGAATACTTTTCAAAATACTATCAAGTGATTATTGCCGATAGCAGAGCTCATGGAAAATCTACTGACACTAGTGATACACTAAGCTACAAAATGATGGCTGATGATTTTAATGCACTGTTAGATTCTTTACAAATAAAATCTTGCAATGTGTTGGGATGGAGTGATGGCGGTAACAATGGATTGTTAATGGCAATTCATTATCCTGAAAAAATAAAAAAATTAGTGATTAGCGGTGCAAACACTGAAATTGATTCAACAGCTATTGCAGGCGAATTGGTAACTATTGACCAATTAGGCCCATTATATGTACAAGAACAAACCCCAGAAACTATAAATTTAATTAAGGTAACTAAGTTATTATTTATGCTTCCAGGCATTACAAGAGAATTATTACAAACTATCAAATGCCCTACATTAGTTATTGGGGGAGATCACGATGTTATTATTCCAAAACATACTTTATATATAGCAGAAAATATCCCAAATGCAAATTTGTGGATTCTTCCCAATTCGGGTCATTCCACACTAATATTTCACAAAGAATTATTTAACCAAACGGTGGCTGAATTTTTTAATAAGCCTTACAGAACAATTAAAGGAATGGATCGGTTAGATTGGTAAAAGATTATATAAATAATATTACGAATTTGTAACAACATTAAATTAGTGGCTATCATTAAGAATATTAAATATTCAATAATTTGAATTGAATCAAGTAATAAATAATGATTGTGAATTATTGGGCTAATTGGTAAAATAGTTTTAAATTATCGTTCCAATAAATTACAATTCATGTCATCAAGAAGAAATTTCATACAAACTGCAGGGCTTCTAACGGGAGGCACTTTATTATCATCGGCATTTAATAATCCAACTTTTGCCTATTTTAAAAACAATACGATGCCATCTGATCGGTTTAATATAGGGGTAATTGGGCTAAATGGAATGGGATGGGCAGATGCTACTGCTGCTATGCGAGTTCCAGGAGTTGTTATTACAGCACTGTGTGATATAGATCAAACTGTAATTGATGGCAGAATAGCCGAATTAAAATCCATGAATATAGATACTAGTAAAATTAGTATTTACAAGGATTATAGAAAGTTATTGGAAAACAAAGATATTGATGCTGTAATTATTGGGACACCAGACCATTGGCATGCATTACAAATGATACATGCTTGTGAGGCAGGAAAAGATGTTTATGTAGAAAAACCGGTGGGTAATTCAATAGTTGAATGCAAGGCGATGGTTGCTGCACAAGAAAAATACGGAAGAGCGGTGCAGGCTGGACAGTGGCAACGAAGTCAACAACATTTTGGAGATGCAATTAACTTTATACATAATGGGAAATTAGGAGATATTAGAAATGTAAAAGTTTGGTGTTATTCGCAGTCAACCCCTCTTCAAGCAAAGCCTAACACACCAATACCAGCTGGTGTAGATTATACAACATGGCTCGGACCTGCTCAACTAAGGCCATATAACCGCAATAGATTTCATTATTCATTTAGATGGTTTTGGGATTACGCAGGGGGACTAATGACAGATTGGGGCGTGCATTTATTAGACTATGCATTATTAGGCATGAAAGCAACTGAACCTAATACTATAACAGCCATTGGCGGAAAATATGCTGACCCTAATGCAGCTAGTGAAACACCCGATATGCTGAATGTAATTTATGGTTTCGACCATTTTAGTGTTGCTTGGGAACAAACAATGGGTATTACAAATGGTAATTACGGAAGAGACCATGGTATTGCTTTTCAGGGTAACAATGGCACACTTATTTTAAATCGAAATGGATGGGAAGTAATTGAAGAATCTCGCAGCAAAAATAAAATCATTGTACCCCTTAATCCTTCTGTAGACAATGGATTAGATAAGCACTGGGTTAACTTTATAGAAGTTGCAAAGACGCGTCAATTTGAAAAGCTTCATTGCTCTATACAAGAGGGTGCCAAAGTAGCAACCATTTGTCAGATGGGCAATATTGCACATCGGAGTGAACAAAAACTAATTTGGGATACCAACAAAAAGCAATTTTCAGATACTACAATAAACAAGAAGTATTTGTCTGCAGTATACCACAATGGATATAGCATACCCAAAATATAATATATAGCACAAGTTGTAAAAAGCTTAATTGTGTTTTTCCCCTTCTTTAACTTTAAATACATGTAGTATATAGGGGAAAATAGCATGCATAGATTCCTCAACACCTCTTGGTGAACCAGGCAATGTAATTACCAAAGAATTGCCTATAAAACCAGTTATGCCCCTACTTAACATTGCATAAGGTGTTCTTTGTTGACCATAACTTCTAGCGGCTTCCATTGCACCAGGAACTTCTCTTTCAATCAATGGCCGTATTGCATCTGGTGTAATATCTCTTTCAGACAATCCGGTACCACCAGTAAACAATATCAACCGAAAACCATCCTGCACCAATTGCTTTGCTGTATGCTGGATAGTATTAAAATCATCCTCAACTACTTTTTTCAAACCAACAGTTAAATGATGTTTTTTTAAATGTGCTACAATAATTTCACCACTCTCATCAATTCCAATGCCTTTACTGATGCTATCGCTACAGGTAATTACTGCTACTGTAAGATTTTCGGGGTATGCATATTTGATATCGGTTTTGCCACCTTTTTTATCTTCTAATTTGATGTTTACGATTTCAATGTTTTGATCAATTGGCTTTAACATATCATACATGGTTAATGCTGTTACAGCAACACCATGCATCGCTTCAACTTCAACCCCTGTTTTGTAAACTGTATGTACTTCTACCCTAATGGTGATTGCTAAATCATTTACTATATGAGTAATGGAAGTATATTCAATAGGTAAAGGATGACAATCGGGAATTACTTCATAAGTTTTTTTACAGGCCAATAATCCAGCAGCTCTACTAAATTCAAATACATCTCCCTTTGGAACTGTTCTATTTAGAATTGCATCTATGGTTTCTTGCTTAGAAACCTTCAAAATACCCGTTGCTATTGCAATTCTTAGTGTAGATGATTTATGTGTGATATTTACCATAACAAATTATTGTAGTACTTAATTATTTTCTTTCCATTGATGGCCAAGGTTTTCAAATATTTCCTTCCCCCAAATAGGCAATTCTGTTTTTATTTTTTCTACACAATCCGTACAAGCAGCTATAGCTGATTTTCGATGTTTTGAAGAAGTGAAAACAAATAAACAAATTTCACCAGTTTTTACCAAGCCAATGCTATGATACACATGCATACAGGTTAATGCATATTTGCTGAAAATTTCCTCTCTAATTTCATGCATTTTTTCTAATGCCATTGAAACATTACTGGTATAATCTATGGCAGCAACAGCATTTTCACCAATTTGATCAGCTCTCACCTGACCTAAGAAAATACTATGACCGCCTATAGAGGTTTTTGTTGCGTGTTTAGCAATACTATCTGCAATAAAACTGGCAGGTATTGGACCTTCTACAAATATATTTTTACTGCTTTTTTTTTCCATAGACTAATTAAATTATTTTTAGTTGAACCAATTGATCAACACCTCCAAGTAATGAATAAAATTTTTGATCAGTTCCATTAAACATAGCAGCAGCTTTTTTACTTCTAATTCCAGATTGACAAATAAATACAATGTCTTTATTTGTCAAGTCTTTCCAATTACCTTTTAAAGTAGATAATGGTAATGCGAAATGTTCAAACTGGTTTATTCTAGGCAGTTCATTTAATTCACGCAAGTCTACTAATAAAAATTTTTCTTTGTTCAATAACCAATCATTTATACTGATACTGCAATTATTATTTACTTCACACAACGATTGATAATTGGTTTGTAAAAACTCAGGGATATTTGTTGGAAATATTTTTGCTATTAACGCGTTTTTAGTTAATTGAATTGCATATAGTTCCTGTTTTTTTGCATTGTATATCCGCAATTGATTAATGAGCGGGTTCCCAATTCCTGTTATTAATTTAATTACTTCCGTAGCCTGCATTGTTCCAATGATACCTGGCAATACCCCTAATACACCGGCTTCGGCACATGATTGTACTTCATCCTCCTTGGGTGGTTCCGGAAATAAGTCTCTATAGTTAATAGCCATTCCATTTAGCGACATATTGAATACAGCGACTTGGCCTTCATATTTTGAAACAGCACCATAAACAAGCGGCTTATTCAACAATACACAAGCATCATTGATCAAATACCTCGTTGCAAAATTATCGGTAGCATCTACAATAATATTATACTTTGGGAAATGTTCAATTGACAATAATTGATTCCATCTTTGATTGTAAACTGTTATATTTATTTGGTTGTTCAGTGCGGAAATTTTTTCTGCTGCTACATCTACTTTGTATTTTCCAATATCATCTTGACCATATAAAATTTGCCGGTTTAAGTTTGCAATTGAAACAATATCGTCATCTGCAATTCCAAGATTACCCACACCTGCTGCTGCCAAGTATTGCAAAATTGGGCAACCAAGCCCTCCTGCACCTATAACCAATACATGTGCGTTAGTCAGTTTTTCTTGAGCTGCTATTCCAAATCCTTCCAGGATAATTTGTCGTTGATATCGTTCAGTTGATTGATGCATAAATTTTATCCGCCAGAAAAAGGAGGCATTAAAGCTATTATCGCATTTTCAGGAATTGGTTGATCTTCTATTACCATCTTATTATTGATGGCAATAGTATATTTTGAATGTGATAAATTAGGATATTGCCTAACCAATAAATTTTGCAACAGACTAACAGTTCCAGGATTGTCTATCGCTAAAGTATTACATTGAGTAATATCGGTTAATTGACCAAAAAAACAAATTGAGATTTGCTTATGCATTTTCTAAATTTTTATTTGCTTCTAAGCATTTTCATTTATAATCAAAATTGCTAGTTAGTAGTTGCATACCCAATGATCTATTTTAATTAAGTAAGTATTAATTTAATAGAAGCTACCAACAATACTACACCTAACGTAAATTTTAAAAATTGTTGCTTTAATTTAAATGATCCGAGCCATGCACCAATTAAACCTCCTACAAAAGCAACAATCACAAAACTAATCATTTCAGATTCGAACTTTATTCCATGATAAAGTTGGCCAGCTATACCTGCAACCGAATTTACAAAAATAAACAATGCACTAATGGCTGCTGTCTGTTTTTGATTGGTCCATTTTAACAACAATAAAACAGGCGAAAGCAATATTCCACCGCCAATTCCAATTAAACCGGACAAAAATCCGATAGCAGATCCTATCAACAAAGATATCATCCAATTGGTGCTTTTTAAATCATTGTCATTGGTATTGGGGAAAATAAAAAAACGAATAACTGGCAATAGCAACAAAATACCCAAAACTTTTTTATATAAATGTGCTTCTAAAGCAATAGTGCCTCCTAAAAAAGAAAATGGAATTGATGCGAGTGCAAAAGGCAAAAATATTTTCCATTTAAAATGACCTGCTTTATAAAAAAGAAAAAAAGAAGTTAATGAAACAAATAAATTTAGCATTAATGCAGTAGGCTTCATTACTTCCGGTAAAAATCCATAAACAGCCATTAACGCTAAATATCCACTTGCCCCTCCATGTCCAACCGCTGCATACAATGAAGCTACCACAAATAATAAAATTAAAAAAGAGGTCATTTATATTAAAATATTAGGGTAATAAATAAATGGCAACCATCGTACCAGCAGTTAAATGGCTTAATTTTTCCGGTAACACTACCAAACAATTTGCAGTAGTGTAGGATGATAATTTATAGGATTCTTGGCCAGATTGTATACATACATTTTCACCATTATAAAAGGCTTTTAAGAAATGGGTTAATCCTTCGGGCTTTTGATAATCATGAGTAATAGGGACATTCAATTGTGTCATATTCACCTCTTTTCTAGCTAATAAACCTATAAGTGGCAAAACGTATAGATAAAAACAAGTTAATACAGATGCAGGATTTCCAGGCAATCCAACAACTATTTTGTTTCCTTTTTTGCCAAATAACAAGGGCTTGCCGGGTTTTTGTTTGACTTTATGAAAAATGGACTCAACGCCACAATTATCAAAAGCTTTTGCAGTATAATCATAATCGCCAACACTTACCCCTCCTGTTATTAAAACCATATCTACTTCATTTAATAATTTCATCAAATGATTCGACAATGTCTCAAGATGGTCAATGACCTGTACAACTTTTATTGATTTTAATTGCCATTCAGTTAATGCAGACATTAAAGTAAAACTATTGGATTCATAAACCTGTCCATAACTTATTGGTAACCCAGGTTGTTGCAATTCGTTACCGGTAACCAATATACCAATCTTTGGCATGGGAAAAGCCATTACTTCATTGATACCTAAACTTGCTATCAGACCAATAGAAGAAGGTTTCAATATTGACCCTTTTGCCAAGGCTACTGTTCCTTTTTTCATTTCAGCGCCAATTGGCCTAACATTATCCCCTGCTTTAATTGTGCCGTCAAGCAACATCAAACTATCTTCAAGTATTTTTGCTTTTTCTTGCATCAACACAGTATCTGCCCCAGCCGGAACTGCAGCACCTGTAAAAATCCTTACAGCCATTCCCTTTTCTATAAAAACTTCATTGGAATTACCTGCAGCCACTTCACCAACTAATTTATACTCGGTTGTACCCTCATTAAACGCAAATGCATAGCCATCCATATTAGATTGCTTAAATCCAGGAATATCAATTGGCGAGCATATATCTTGTGCAAGTATTAGTCCATTGGCATTTTTTATATCTACCATTTCAGGACTTAGCGGCATTGCTGCCTGTTGAATTAAGTTGATAGCCCGTTCTACTGATATCATCATTTCCATCGTACAAATATATTTAATCAACCCCCAATACTTATCATCGTTCTATTTTGCAAATCGTTGATTTCAATTTTATTTAAATCGGTGGTAAACTGTCCACCCAATGCTTGTTTTTTTTCACCAATATTTTGATGAATGAAAGGCGTAATATCTTCACCATTTCGGTATACCGATAAAATATCTGTTTCTGTCTGCGAAAAAAGGCAATTTTTCATTTTGCCATCAGCTGTTAATCGCATACGATTACAATCACCACAAAAGGGGGCACTCATGGTGCTAATAACAGCAAAAGTTCCTCTGTGATGAAGTGCTTTATATTTTTTAGTAGTTTCATGTGCTATTCTTTCTAAGGGCTCAATTGCATATTTTTCTTGAACGTTATCCAACATTTCTTGTAATGTGACAACTTTATTACTATTCCACCGATTACCATCAAAAGGCATAAATTCAATAAAACGAATATGTATAGAAGTGTTTTTGGTCCATTCCACAAAATCAATAATCTCTTCATCATTAATGCCTTTCATCACTACAACGTTAATTTTAACTTCAATACCTGCATCTAACATCAACTGAATATTCTGCATCACTTGCTCATGTTTATCTCGTTTAGTCATTAATAAAAAACAATCTTTTTTCAAAGTGTCTAAACTAATATTTATAGACCGAACACCCGCAGTTTTAATAATTTCAACAAATTCATGCAACCGAGTACCATTGGTTGTAAGTGTTAGTTGAATATTCAATTTAGACAGTCGGAGAATAATTTCAGAAAAATCTTTTCTTACCAATGGCTCCCCGCCTGTTAATCTTATTTTACGAACACCTTCTTGAACAAATACTTTGGCTATTGATTCGATTTCTGCTGCTTGCATTAAATTACTTGCTGGCATGAATTGATACCCTTCTTCGGGCATACAATAAAAGCAACGTAAATCACAATTATCCGTCAAGGAAATGCGGAGATAATCATGTACTCGGTTAAATTTATCTACAATCATATTAAGCACCCTTGAGTAAAAATTTATAATCTTCCATGGTATCTATGTCAAGTATACCTTTATTAAAATGCAATTTAGCCACTTCTTCTTCTCTTAGCTTGATTAATTTTTTTGCACCTATATCGCCTTTTAATGACATTAAATCAGCAAATAACGACTGATGAAATAGCGCCGGCGTACCTAGTATATTTTCATAATAACATGCTGCAATGGGCAATTTTGTTTGGCGCTGCAATTCAATAAGAGAATGAATATTATTTGTATTGATATGTGGCTGATCACACACTAATATCATTATTCCATCTAAATGATCAAAATTTTTCGTTGCCATTTCTACCCCCAAACTTATTGAACTTGCCATCCCCTCCTCCCATTGACTATTATATACAATATGCAAATCAGTTTCTGTTAATTGTGATTGAATTTTTTCTGCATTTGCACCTAATACAATTGTAATAGGATATGAACCAGTTATTTTTACAATATCAATTAAACGATTAATTAAGGTTTTTCCTTCATACACCAACAACTGTTTAGGAGTACCTAATCGTTTACTTTCGCCTGCAGCAATAATTACTATTCCACAGTGTTGAATTGAATAATGCATTAACTATGAATTTGATCTTTCTTCCATTTTAACATAGTGCCCTGTTTTTGATTAAATACAGCTTGAATTTCGGCTATGATACTGATGGCAATTTCTTCAGCTGTTTCTGCACCAATATCTAAACCTGTTGGGCCGTATATCTTTGACAGTTGTTGCTCGGATAGTTCTATCTTTTCTGATTCGATATCGTTTAACATCTTCTGCATTTTTTTCTTAGGGCCTAATATACCTATATAGGAAACATCCTTATCAATTAAAGCTTTTAGCATTTGAAGATCGTACTTGTAATTATGTGTCATTAATACAAAGCAAGTTCTACTGTCTATTAAAATTTGGTCTACTACCAATTCCGGCCTACTCACTATCACCTGACATGCACTAATGAATCTTTCTTTTTTCGCATGCGTACTTCTGCCATCAACCACATTTACCTCCCAACCCAAAATGGTAGCCATTTGCATCAAGGGCACTGCATCGTTTCCAGCACCTACCACTACTAATGAAATGGGAGGCCTAAGATATTCGATGAATGCGTTGGTTACAATATTTTCTAGGCTATATGTTTTGAATACCGATAAATTACTTAGCAAAACCTGGTTTGCATCATGATGTATTAACTGATTTAAAAGAGCAGATGAAATAAGGGAATTAACTTCTCCTTGATTGTCCAACAAGAAACAAGTACCCATCTGATTATTTCTTTTATCGGACAAATCATATAAAGTAACGATTATTGCCAGCTGTCTTTTTGCTATTGCTTTTCGCAACAACTCAATGGGATTATTTAAATCAGTTGATACAATGTATTCAAACAACACTTGAATAATACCTTCACAACCTAGTTGAATTCCAATGGTAGCATCATCTTCATCACTAGTATCATAGGAGACCAATCGAGATTTTTTTTCTGTAAAAGTTAATAGGGCTTTTTTTAAAGCATCACCCTCTAAACAACCACCGCTAATGGCGCCAATCATCAATCCATTCTCTAATACCAACATTCTTGCACCGGGTCTTCTGTAAGAGGAACCTTGAACATGAACAACAGTTGCCAATACACATGCATTACCAGATTCTTTGGCAGCATCATACGCTTTAATTATTTCTTTTAATTCGTTCATTCATCAATTGCACTTCGCATTAAAATGCTTGATATCCTTTTACAACGGATTTTTTTGCAGGTGCTACTTCAGTAATTTTCATAGCTGTGGCTTTATTACCCCATGAATTTCTAATAAAATTAATTACATCGGCAACTTCTTGATCTGTTAAATTAAGACCCGCCATCTCACCGTTATAGGTTATTCCATTTACAACTGTTTGACCACGCATCCCTTGTAGAATAATTTTAACCAATTTGTTTTTGTCGTTCAAATGATTGGTTTTTACTAATGAGGGAAATGCGCCTTCTACTCCATTGCCATCTTCCATGTGGCAAGACATACAATAGGTTGCATAAACAGATTGACCATTTTTTATACTAGCGGCTAATGGTGTGTTTTGATAAAATGACTGACTTGAAATAGCAACGATTAATAGTATAATTAATACAATAAATTTCTGCATAGTTATATGATTACTAGATTATTAAAATAGACTAATGCTATTAGCATCCTTTTTTAATAAAATAAATTGACAAGAAAAAACTAACTTTTGTTTAAATCATTTATAAATGGTTGATGATAAAATCGTTTACCCGTTGCCTTATACAATGCATTTGCTAAAGCCCCAAAAACAGGTGGAAAAGGAGGTTCACCCAATCCAGTTGGATCAATATTATTTTGTACAAAATGCACATCAATTTTTTTAGGTGCTTCTTTTAATCGAATCATTCTATATTGATTAAAGTTCTTCTGCATAGGCACCCCTTTTTCAAAACGTAAGCCACCATACAATGCATTCCCGATCCCATCTACAATTGCACCTTCTACCATATTTTTTGCACCTTCCGGATTTACAACCCAGCCGCAATCTAAAGCCGATATCACTTGATCTACAACTGGCAGGCCATTTTTCATAGTTACGTCTACCACATGTGCCGCATAAGAATTATGACAGAAATAAGCAGCTACGCCTCTTTTAACATTTTTATTTTGCGCTAAACCCCAGCCAGACTTTTGTTTAACCAACTCTAATACAGCAATGTATCTATCTACATCGTAATCATTGTTTTTACCTACTGGATTAACTTTTGCTTTTTTCAGTAATTCTATTCGATAGTCAATAGGATCTTTACCAATTGTTTCTGCCAACTCATCTAAAAATGATTGTTCTGCAGCTGCAATAAAATTGGAGCCTGGTGCTCTGAATGCACCAATGGTAATATTAGAGGAGATATCCCAACCTTCGGCGATATAATTGTCAAAAGCGCCAGCTGGAAAACGATTTTCATGAATTGCCTTTTCGGGAATACCACCACCTTTAATATGAATAGCAGTTACATTGTTTTTATCGTCAATAGCAGCTTTATAAGTAACCATATAAGAGGGGCGATAAATTCCATTAGTCATATCATCTTCCCTTGTATAAATTAACTTAACAGGTGCCTGCATTTTTTTAGAAATGATACCTGCTTCAATAATATAGTGGCCATAAGCTCTTCTGCCAAAACCACCACCCATTCTTGCCAACTTGATGTCAATTTTATCGGCAGGAACTTCCAAATTAGTCATGATGTTTTGTTTCATCATTTCAGGAATTTGAATGGGGGCTACAAAAAGTGCTTTATCATTTGTAATATGAGCAAAGCAACTAATTGGCTCCATGGTATTGTGCGGTAAGAAAGGAGCTGAATAAGTTTTCTCTATTATTTTATGGGCATTTTTAAATGCTGCATCAGGATCTCCGTCTTTCCTTAAAATCTTCGCTTGTTTTTGCTGCATTTCATACATCTGCTTCATATGTGTATCGGTACTTTCTAGCCCAGCAGGAACGACTTCTTTTTTCTTACCACCCCAAGAATTAACTGTTTCGATAGTTTCTTGAATGGGCTCCCATTGAACAATCACTTTTTTCCGTGCATTCATCACTTCCCAAGTAGAATTACCTACCACTACAACCAACTTATTAAATGTTCGTGTATCGAATCCAGCTCTCTCATATCCATCTTTATACACTTGTATATCAAATACATTTTTTACACCAGGCATCTTTAAGGCATCAGTTGCATCAAAAGATTTCAACTTCATTCCAAATGCAGGAGGATGTATTGCCATAGCAATCAACATACCCTCATGTTTGTAGTCCATGGTAAACAGCGACTTTCCACTTACAATTTTATTACCCTCTACATTTTTTTGTGGAGTTCCTAACAAAGTAAATTCACCATTTTTTTTCAGCTCTACTTTTTCCGGAGTGGGCAATTTAGCTGCAGCTGCGGCTAGTGCCCCATAAGTGGTATTTTTATTGCTTGGCTTGTGAACTACAACCCCATTCGTAGCGGTTAATTCGTTAATTGGCACATTCCATTCGTTGGCAGCAGCTTGCAACAACATCATCCTTGCTGTTGCCCCTGCAGTTCTTAAAGGTTTCCAGGCCATCCGCATTGCCTGACTTCCGCCTGTGAATTGTCTTTTAAATCTTGGTGTATCGAAATCACCTTGTTCTACTTTTACTTTACGCCAATCTACCTCCAGCTCCTCGGCAATTAACATTGGCAATGAAGTCATCACATTTTGGCCAAATTCTGGATTAGGCGATAAAATAACAATTTGATTATCGAGGGTGATTTTGATAAATCCAGTTAATTCAATCCATTCTTTTGCAGCTTCAACACTTGCCAAAGCCTCATTAGGCATAAAACTGGCTAACCAGCTGAAACCAATCATCATTCCGCCTCCTGAAAGAGAGGAAACTTTTAAGAATGAACGTCTGCTATAATTATTTGTTGTCTTTTCCATTTGCTAAAAAGATTAATTAGATGATTTTGCAGCCGTTTTAATGGCTTCTTTAATTCTTACATAGGTTCCGCAACGACAAATATTGCCACTCATATAATTGTCAATATCTTCATCAGTAGGATGGGGCTTTGCCTTCAATAATGCAGCAGCAGCCATTATTTGCCCGGTTTGGCAATAGCCGCACTGCGCAACATCTGTGTCGAGCCAGGCTTTTTGTACAGGATGTGACCCATTTTCTGATAGCCCTTCAATAGTGGTAATTTCTTGCTTACCCACAGCTGAAACAGGCAATTGGCATGATTTTAATGCGCGTCCATTTAAGTGGATAGTACAAGCACCACAAGAACCTACCCCACAACCGTATTTAGTGCCAATTAAATTGAGGTGATCACGTAATACCCATAATACCGGTGTACTCGGATCTACATCTACTTCAATTTCTTTTCCATTTACTTTTAGGTTGATCATAGACATAATAAAATATATTAATAAATAACATTTAAGTAATTCCAGTGAACACTAAAATTAACCTATTTACAATCAATAAAATTAGATAACTCAAATAATTTTATTAATGGATTGAATTAGCTGATAATTAATATTTTGGCCATTTTGATGGACTTTAAAAATGAGGGGAGGCAAATCACATCAAGTTCCATTTGCCATATTAATATTGATGGCATCATTTTTATATATTATACCTAACAAGTATCATTCGCTCTACAGCCTTTCATCAATTATTTCAGGGATTTGTGTTGTTTTTACTTTTTTTAGTTCCGAGCTGAAAAAACACAATCGTAATTATAAATATTCGATTTTAAAATCTATATCATATTTGTGGAATTAGGTAATAATAATTACTAAAGATGATGATCTACCAATTAATTACCCTTCTATAATTCTCTTTTATTCAACGCTTCTACTGCAAAATTTACAGCTCTGGCTGTAAGTGCCATAAAAGTTAAAGATGGATTTTGAGTACTAGTACTTGCCATACATGCGCCATCGGTAACAAATACATTTTTACAGTGATGTAGTTGATTCCATTCATTCAATAAAGATGTTGCAGGATCTTTTCCCATTCTTACACCACCCATTTCATGAATGTCTAATCCTGGGGCCTGTTTTGTATCCCATGAATGAATATTCTTGCAACCCGCAGCTTCCAATAACTCACTACCTACTTGTAAAAAATCTTTTAATAACTTTTCATCATTGTCATCATAAGTTATAGAGGTAATTAATTGAGGTATACCCCACTCATCTTTTAAGTCGGTACTTAATCGTACATGATTGGTTTCTTTTGGAATTGTTTCACCTTGCATCATCATCGAAACATGCCAACCACCCAATTCAGTCATCTTATCTTTGAAGTCAGCGCCAATTCCTTCTGCAGGCGCTACAGATCTTCCAGCTCCAAAAAATACCATATAGCCTCTCTGAAAATCGGTTTCTTGTTGATGAACATTTCTAAAATTAGGCATCATAGGTTGTGTTGGGCGGCGGCCATAATAATATTTATCTAAATTCCCATCTATAGTTGCAGATAAATTTCCGCGATAGTTATGAAATGCAATATATTTCCCTAATAAGCCATTATCATTTCCTAGACCATTCGGAAATCTTTTAGAAGTTGAATTTAATAAAATTAAATTAGTGTTTAATGTAGAAGCATTTACAAAAATTATTTTAGCAAAATATTCAGTTACTTTTTTGGTGACCCGATCAATAACAACTACACCCTTTGCTTTTTGGTTGGTTTCATCATATATAATAGAATGAACCACCGAATTGGGTTGAAGTGTTAAATTTCCTGTTTTTTGCGCCCATGGAATGGTGGATGCGTTGGAACTAAAATATCCCCCAAAAGGGCAACCTCTCTCACAAAGAGAGCGAGCCTGGCATTGCTGCCTTCCTTGCGCCAAATGTATAGGTTGCGGTACGGTTAAATGCGCACATCTGCCTTGAATCACATGGCGATTAGAAAATTTTTTATTGATATTTGATTGCATTTCTTTTTCAACACTGTTCATTTCCCATGCAGGTAAAAAAGAACCATCAGGTAAGGTATCGAGCTTATCATAATTTCCACTTATCCCTGCAAAAAGTTCCACATGGGTGTACCATGGTGCAATGTCTTCATAACGAATGGGCCAATCGCCAAAACCATCTCTAGCCGGACCTTCAAAATCATACTTGCTCCATCGTTGTGTTTGCCTTGCCCATAATAAAGATTTTCCACCTACCTGATAACCCCTAATCCAATCGTAAGGCTTTTCTTGTACGTATGGATGTTCCGCATCTTTTACAAAAAAATGTGCCGATGTTTCGTTGTAAGCATAACACTTACTTACAACCGGATTATTTTTGATTAACTGATTTGTTTTTTTACCACGATGTGGAAAGTCCCAAGGATTTTTTGTGGCAGTAGGATAGTCTTTTAAATGAACTACATCTTTACCTCTTTCTAAGACCAACGTCTTTAACCCTTTCTCGCATAATTCTTTTGCAGCCCATCCTCCACTAATTCCAGAACCAATTACAATTGCATCGTAAGTATTATTATTAGACATATAATTTCGAGTTAAAAGATATCAATAATATTCGTCGGTTAAAATTAATTAGAATTTGGTTTCAAACCCCGTTCAAATACTTCAACAAAAGCATTTTTTAAAAAATAAATTAATCAGTTATACTAAAATTTAACTTCAATCTAGTCTATTTATAATGGAAAAAAATCAGGTTTTAAAATATACTTATCTTACTACCAAATTGATTCAAGTTCACTTAATACTATTGAATGTACTTTCAAATCTCCCATCAACCTTATCCCATCAACAGTTTTAGCTTTTTTAAAGCCATCTGAAATAAACAGTTTTCCATTATCTATATATCCTTCTACTGATGTTTTATCAATTAGCATTTCAATAGAAAATCTAAATCTCCCTGGAGTATTAGAAATATATGGTGCCCCATTAAATTGATTGAAATTTCCATCAAAATAAATTACAGGATTACCTTTGTAATGAATTTCCAAACCTAGTCCATTTATAATTTCCACATCCATTTTCACATGCAACAATTCGCTTTTTATATCCTTCAATTTATCGTTTAGTTGCGATCCTGTTAAGTTTTCCCAAGTGTAGGTTTTTTTATGCAGTTGATTAATTTCATTAACCGGATTACAAAACATTCGTATACCCTCTGAAGTAGTTCTCAATGTTAATTCACAAGGGAACAGCATCATCTGGTTAAAGGGCATATCCAACTGATCCACACGCCCCCATCCAATTTGAACCCTTCTTCCATTTGGCTCATTGTTAAAGGTTTGTGCAGCGTACTGACTACCCCATGCATAGAAATATTTTCCATGTTCTGGCGTAAATATTTCACCATTAAATGTTCCGATCATATAAGTACCCGAAGCGCCATACATCACCCATTTTTTATTGTTTTCATTCCCATCAACTGGAAGTTCAAAAAATTCAGGACATTCATAAAAACCCTTGATTTCGCTTTTATACTCCCACTTTTTTAGGTCTTTAGAATTATAAATAGCAAAATAGTTGTTATTATAGAGTACCATTACCCATGATTTGCGGGGTTCATACCAGAACACTTTAGGATCACGGTCGGGTCCCAAAATTGGATTCCCATTATACTTTGAAAAAGTCCTTCCATTATCGGTACTATAAGCAACATTTTGAGCCATTCGCTTTCCAGCAGTTGTATAAAATGCCACCAACGTATTTTTTCCCCATCCAGCCGTATTGGCCTTGTCAATCACAGCAGAACCAGAGAAAATTGTTCCTAAAGTGTCCGGATAAATCGCATCATTTAATTCTTTCCAATGCAAGAGGTCTTTACTTACAGCGTGCCCCCAGTGCATATTTTCCCACTCTCTTTCGTAAGGATTATGTTGATAATACATATGATACTCCCCATTGTGATAAACCAAACCGTTAGGGTCATTATTCCAGCCACGCTTTGATGAAAAATGAAATTGAGGTCTATTTTTTTCTTTGTAAACACTATCCTCACCAGCAAACAGATCAGACTGGAAGATCTTATCTATACCTGTAACTTTACTACTAAAAGTTAACCTGAGCTTTTTTCCTTTGTAAGCTGCAACATCCTTGAAAACCCAGTAGTCTGTTTTTTTGTCAGCGATCCGAATTACTGAATAAGTTAAGGTGTCATTGTCTAATAGAAAGTATACCTTTTGTCTTTCTTGCTGCATGTCTATAGGAATATTGAGGTACTTTTTTTCTATGCTGAATTCTTTTTGGATAGTTTGACTGATTAACTTCGTACTAAACACAATCAATCCAATAATTAAAATTGTTTTTTGCATTGATTTAAAATTATGTGGCAATAATTTTTTCATGAATTTAAAACTTTATGATTGAGCGTTTAATGAAGAGATAATTAATACCTATAAATATTTTTTGAAATAAAGCAATCAACTTAGCGTATTTTTTTTAACGATATAGCGAAACTACCTTCTTAAAAAAATTAAATTATGTTACTTTTTTATTTTTTATAAATTTATCAAAAAGAGCTGGTGATAAGCGTTTTAGTAACATACCAATTTTTTCTTTAATGCCACCGATGTATACATTCCCTTTTCTTTTGTAAATAGCAGACAAGGCCTTAGTTGCAAAAGCCTCTGCGCTGAGTCCCAAATTATTTTGACTATTTTTTGCTATTTCAGCGGTACTGCCAATTGCATTAATGGTAATATTCGTTGCAATAAATCCCGGCATAATATTACACACATTAACCCCCTCTCCTTCTAATTCTAAACGTAATGATTCAAAATAACCCACCAACCCATGTTTTGCAGCTGCATATGCGGTTCGGTATTTTGTATTTACCTTTCCCATAACACTACTAATCACCACTATCTGTCCTTTTTGTTTGATAATTTCTGGTAATACTGCTTTTGTTAATGCAAGCGTACCAATTAAATCTATTTCAATTAGTTTGAGTTCATCTTTAAATGGGGTATCTATAGATAAACTTCTTTGACTAATACCTGCATTGTTTATCAATACATCAATCTTACCAAAACAGTTCAAGGCTTCCTTTACAATTACCTCAGCATCATTATATTGTTGAACATCAAAAGGCAGCACAATTGAAGGTACCTGTTTGTTAATAAAATTTTCTTGAACACGGATTAAAGCATCTCTATTACGTGAAGATAAAATTACTTTGGCGCCCTCTGCATTAAAACCCTTTGCCATGGCTTCTCCTAAACCAGACGAAGCACCGGTAATCCAAATTATTTTGTCTTTGAATCTCATTGGATATTTATTTGTTTTTTAAAAACTTAAGTACCGACTTAGCAGCATAAAAACCATTCATACCATGCACACCACCGCCAGGAGGTGTTGATGCTGAGCATATAAATATTTTTGGGTTAGGGGTAGAATAAGGATCTATTCTACCAACAGGGCGTGTAAATAGCTGTGTGATATCGACAGCACCACCTGTTACAGCACCACCTAAATAGTTTTTGTTGTAATCATAATATTGTTTTGTGTTGATGCTATGTTTGGCAATAATAGTTTCTTTAAATCCTTTCGCAAATCTTTCAATTTGATTTTCGATTAAATCACTCATATCTTGACTATTCCCATGGGGTACATGACAATATGCCCAACAAGTATGTTGCCCCTTTGGACTTCTAGTATCATCAAATTGACTTTGCTGAGTTACCAAAACAAAAGGTTTTTCTGAAACTTTTCCTTCCCATACTTCTTTTTCACTTTTTGCAATTTCCTCCATCGTTCCGCCAACATGCACAGTTGATGCTTTTAAACAATTAGGGTCATTCCAAGGAATAGGCCCATTTAATGCATAATCAATTTTAAATACACCAGGTCCATAATTAAATTTCTTCAAACGTTTAACATAAGACAACGGTAATAAATTAGCAGCAATATTGGCTAATTGTAATGGATCGGTATCAAACATCAATGCACTATGTGTTGGCAATTGATTGACATCTTCGATCAAAGTATTATATTGAATTTCACCACCTGATGTTAAAAAACACTTTAACAATGCGTCGGCAATGGCTTGAGAACCTCCTTTAGCAATCGGCCAATTTACTGCATGGGCTGTTGTTAAAAAAGTAAGTCCAATAGCCGTAGTGAATAATTTATCAAATGGCAAAATACTATGTGCAGTGCAACCTGCAAACAAAGCTTTTGCTCTTTTTTCTTTAAATACACTATTGGCAAAATTTTGTGCTGGCAAAATTCCACGCAATCCAAATAGAGCAAATAGTAATGGATGCTTTGGTAGGCCTAAAGGTTTTAAGGTATCTTGAATTAACCAATCGGCATGGTTGGCAAAAGGAGTTAATATTTTTTTATATTTTTTTGCATCAATTCCTAAACCATCAGCTGTTTCCTTTACCGACTTAGCCAATAATACTGCCGGTTCATCGTCTAATGGGTGTGCCACTGAAATTTCAGGAAAAATCCACTCAAGGCCATAATTTTCTAGTTGCAAGGATTGAAAATAGGGAGATAAATAACCCATTGGATGAACAGCAGCGCAGATATCATGTTTAAAATCAGGCAAGGTAAGTTCCTTCGTTCTCATTCCGCCACCTGCTACTTCAGCAGCTTCAATTATAAGCACGGAATAACCAGCTTGCGATAAATAAATTCCCGCGGCCAAACCATTCGGACCAGATCCTATAATTACAACATCATATTTTTTATCTTTCATTCATCAACCTTCCAGGGCATTTTTTCTTTTAAATCTTTAATATAAACATAACCATTCTCTATCATACCTTCATTTGCATCATAAATCCTCCAATACATTTTACCATTATGCAACTGAGGCGATTCAACCATAATCACTTTTAATTCATCTTTATCAAAATGACATCTTTTTTGAATAGAATTCAACAGCTTTTCACTGTGTAAATGTCCTTCACCAAAGTTCCACCCTATTACTTCTCCCGCCAACATTTCTCCATCCATCCAATAGTAAGCATTCAGGTTATTTACCGCCTTTGGAATTAAATCTACCAGCGCTCGTCCAGGAAGGTGCATTAATCTAAATGACATCGTTCTAGATAATATAGACAAAGCTAATTTATCATCATAGAATATACTTAATTGTTTTCTTAAATCTGGTGATGTTTTTACAATATTGGGCTCTAACTTTTCATGCTTACTATCATCTTTAAATAACCATACCGAATAAGCCCAAGTACCAGCATAGTAGCGCATTGATAATAAAAATGAAATATACTTAGGGAAAAAATTTCCTAATAAGGGTAAAGCAAAAAAAGAAATGGACAATATGACAATGAGTAATGGGCTATGCAAATTTACTGTGATCGTTGGATGTTGATTTCCAAATAAAACCCAAGCACCATATACCATCATTACATTCCATTCTAAAGGTACACCCATCGGGAAATTGCTGAATATAAATAAGTGAAAAACACTCATTCCAATTATTGTATATAACCCTACTGTATCATTATGAAAATAGCATGCATTTAAGAGCAAAATAATTGGCAAAATAAATTCTATGACAGTTCCAAAATGCGCAACATAATTAGCTGAATTCCTCATCCTAAGATCTTCTGGATAATTTTTATATAATAATTTTTTTAGCCATTTAAATCCCATAAATGGACTATTAGAAATCATCACACTTACTACCGAAGGGAAGCTAGCAGTTAATTTTGAAAAAGCTGCCCAAAACCAAATGCCAAACCAACAAATTATTAATCCTCCTTTTAATTGATCTGGGAAAATGTATACCAATAAAATAGGAAACCATACATCTGCTCTTGCACTTAAAAACAATTGCGTATCCAACATACCAAGAATGGGTAAAAGGAAAATGATGGGTATCAGCAATTGAGGAGTGATCGCAGATGCCAAACATAGTTTTAATAGGAAATATATGAAAGCTACATATAGAGCAATGTCGAAAATAGTTCTATTGTCAGCTAATTTTTTAAATAAAGGAATTTTAATTGTTCCGGGGCGCAAATAGTATAGTATCCCACCAAGTGGTGGCATATACCTTGCGGTAAGTGGACCACTTGCTCCTCCAAATCCAATGGACTCAATAAGCATTGTCCATGCTGCTCCTTTACCCAATGCCTCAAATTTAAACCACCATTTACTGATATTTGCAAGAGTACCTAATTCAGCTGAATAAGAACAAAAAAAAAGCCACACCCATCCATACAATAAAATTTTGATGGTATAAAACAAGATGATGAATTTTGGAGCGCCAAAACCTTGCATTGCCCAAGCTTGGCAAATCATTTTTGCTTTTTCAGGAAATGCTTTATTCTTCCATATATCATAATCATATGGAAGACCCTGCGGTTTCATTAAAAAATTTTTAATGCTCATAAAATAACAAGGTTTTTACGATAAACTTTTTTAAGTTAACAGTAAAATAGCAAATTGCAAAGTTTTTGAATAAAATAATAGTAACGAGAAATAGAATTATTTAAGGATGCGTTTCAGATTGTGATCAGATTATATGGAGAATAATCCAATTGTAATACTCCATTTTCTTGAGTAGATTAAATTATAACAACCCCTGCATTTAAAGCAGAGGTTGTATAAAGTAAATTATCAAAATTTTTAATTCTTGTGCTTTAATTTAATTTCCACGACTCCATTTTTACCGTCTTCAGGATATTTAATTATTGCATGTTCTCCTTTCAAAACATTGACTGATTCAATGTCATTCGGTAAAATAGCTTTCATTTCAGCTTCAGTAATTTTTTCACCATTAACATAAAAAGCAGGTTTGACTGAAGCCTTTTCAGCTTGATTATCAACGATAATATATTTTTCTGTGCCACCTTCCGTTTTCTTTGTAATAACTACATTAGCCTTTTTTGCTAATGCATCTAATGTTTTCTGACTGTCTTTTGTAGTTAAAGTAAGATTTGAGTATTTTATTTGATTATTTTTAGAACGCATTTCAACTTCAACTGTATCAATTGATGTTTTAGAAGTTACTACCACTTTATTGCCTTTTAAACCAGCCAATTTTATCTTTGGCGGTATTGGTGGCGTTGGCGGTGTTTTTAGGCTACTTTTTTTAGTTGTCTTTGAAGTATCACTTACCAATAAAGAAATGTTGTTTTTTATCTCTTCTACCTTTTTTTCAATCTTTTCTCTTGCATGTAAATTAATAGATACTAAACAAACAGATGCAATTAAAATTGGCAATACCATTACCCTTTTTAGGTAGGAGTATTTCGTGTTGGTTGATTTTGTTAACATAGTTAATCTTCGTTTAATTGATGAATAAAAAAAATGATGTGTTGGATTTAAAAAATGATTGCCATAATGGGATTGTAATAACATTTTAGCAAAAGCTTCTACATTGTTTTTTCCTACTGCTACTTCGTCTGCAATGAATTCATGGATTGCAACTAATTCCTTTAGTAAAATCCAGTTAAATGGATTCATCCAAAATATCGAAGTAACTATTTGACAATAAATTCTGTCCCAGGTATGCTTTTGTTGTATATGGGTGATTTCATGTTTGAATATTTGCTGCCCACCTTCATCATGTAATGAAATTGATTGTTTCCAGAATAAATTATTTAAAAAAGAAAAGGGTGCATTTTCTTCATTGGTATTAATAAAATTAAAACCATTCATTTGAGTTACATCCCACTTTTTTTTAAGTAATAGAATTTTTACTATACTTAAAAAAAGTAAACTTAATAATGTAATGGTTACCATACCAGCTAAAACTAGAGTATAATCAATCCAACCTAATTGAAAAGTTTTATTTGCGTTTGACATTGACAAAACAATTTGGATGATTTCATTTGAATTAAACCTGAATGGCTCTTCAACTGTAAACCAATCCAACTTTAACATTGGAATTACAAAACTCAATATTGATGCAGATAATAAATAAAATCTATTGTAAGTATGAAATTTCTTGTCCCTTAATACAATCCAATAATAAGTAAAGAATATACCTGATATTAATGTTGTTTTAAGGATGTAGTAAATCACCACTTGACTACTCATGGCTTTTGTTTTTTAATTGTTTTAAAAGCAATTCTAAATCCTGAATGGACATTTGTTTTTTGTCTACTAAAAAGGAAACTACATTGGTATAAGATCCTTCAAAGTAACTTTCAGTCAAGCCCTCAATTCTTTTAGCTGAATAATCATCCTTACTCACCAAAGGATGGTAAAAATTGTTTCTGTTTGGGTTGTGAATACCAACAAATTCCTTTTCTACTAAAATCTTTAAAAGGGTTGCCACTGTATTATGATGTGGCTTTGGCTCATCAAGTGCCTCTAATACATCTTTAATAAATCCGCCCTTATCTAATGCCCATAAGGCCTGCATAATTTGTTCTTCGGCTTGAGTCAGCTTTTTCATGGTTTAATATTTCATTTTCTAACTAAATTATTAGTCAATATTACAACTATATTTTTAGTTAGAAAAATAATTTTATGGAATTTAATTGATAATGTTTAAACATTGAATGATTGCTCATTTAGTGGCAGGTCCGATGAAGCAGTTCGTTTTAGCGTTAATAATAACGAGAAAATCAAAAGACACATAACAAAATCTTTCTACACTTAATATATTTAAATGCTAGAACGAGAATCCAGCAATCGCAAAATTGTTTCATGAAAACAAAGGACCCAATATGTAACGTAACTTTAAACCCATGAAAAAAATTATTTTATTGTTCATTTATGTTTGGACGTTAATTTCATGCTCCAAATCTGGAGGGGATAGTATTAATAGTATTCCTGCAAATAGAGTTAACAGATTTGCCGATTCCATAAATTATTTGGCACTGGGAGATTCTTACACAATTGGAACATCTGTTGATGTAATAGATGGTTACCCCAGTCAAACTTTCGCATTATTAAAAGGAGCCAATTTCAAAATGAATTCCCTTCAAATTATTGCAAAAAACGGATGGACAGCAGATGATTTAAAAAATGGATTAGCAAACGCCGATAAAAAAAGCATGTATCATATCGTAACTATTTTAATAGGCGTCAACAATCAATACCAAGGCAGACCCATTAAAGATTTTGAAACTGCTTTTATTTCTATACTACAATCAGCTTTTACGCTCACCGGAAATAAACCCAAAAGAGTATTTGTAATCAGCATTCCTGACTGGGGCATAACGCCATTTGCATCAGGTAGAGACCGAAATGAAATTGCCAATGAAATAGACCGCTACAATTTAATTTGTGAAAAAAATGCAAAGTCGTTCGGTGCTAATTATATAAATATTAATGATGCATACCGACTCGATGGGTATAAAACAGATTACTTATCTAGTGATGGCCTCCACCCTTCTAAATTAGAGTACACCAAGTGGGCCATTAAATTAACCCAGCAAATAGCTAATGTATTGGAAGCAGGTGGATAGGAGGCCCCCCATTATTGGATGTTTATCAATTTTGCACTCACATTTGCAGCAGTTACTTTGCTTACTGGATTGGGATTAGGTTTCGCAAGTGGTACGCCTTTTGAGGTATTCTACCCATACCTTGCATGGCTTTGTTGGGTGCCTAATTTACTTGTTGCTTTAGTTATTGCTAAAAAAAATAATTTAAATCTTTGGTATTGAAAATGATACTTTATTGATATTATCCTTTACTTTCTTTAGATAGTCGATATAATGTTTGGCTATTGGGCTTAATTTTTTTTCTTTTAACCAAACCAATCTCCATTTAGTGGTAATAGGAAGCCCTTTGGTTTCTATAATCTTAAGATTACCAGATGCTATTTCTGACTTAATTCCAATGATGGGCATGATGGAAATGCCAATACCTGCCAAAACCGCTTGTTTAACTGCCTCATTAGAAGTAAGCTCAATTTTCTTTTTGGTATGAAATTTATTTTTGCTGATAAACTTTTCCATCATTTGTCTTGTACCCGATCCTGGTTCTCTATAGATAAAAGGTTTACTATCTATAAATTTATTATTCTTTATAATTTCATCTGCAATTTCTTTATTCCCAACAAGGTATAACTGGTTCTCTATTAATTCAAGCTCTATAACATTCAGATTATCTGGTAAAATTGAAATAAGTGCGAAATCAATTTCATTTTTTTCTAAACTAGATATAACTTTTGATTTATTAGTTACATCCATCAATAAGTCTACATCAGGATGTTCATTTAAAAAATCTGCTAAATAATACGGCATAATATACTTTCCTGTTGAAACAATCGAAATTTTCAATTTACCTGTATAATTATCGTTATACCCTAGGCTTTTGTAATTGATAATTTCAAGCTCGTTTAATATATTCTCACAAGCACTGGCTATTTCTCTGCCAAAATCAGTTACGAAAAGTTTTTTATTAATAATCTCAGTTAATGGGAATTTAAAATCTTTCTGAAAGTTTTTTATTTGGATAGATACTGCTGGTTGCGTTAAATGTAATTCATCAGCCGCTTTTGTTATACTTCCAAATTCAACCACTTTTAAAAAGATCTTTAATTGGCTAATAGTATAGTTCATAAATTATATTTATGTCAAATATAATAAAGTTAAATATTATTTATATATAAAAAGATCTCAAATTTGCTCATTAAATAAAATTATATGGAACGTGAAGAGAGAACAATAAATAGAAAGTGTAATTAATAGGAAATCAAAATAAATGTATCAAATCAAAAACCAATAATAGAAGTATTAATTAAAAACTAATTAGAATGAAATTAAATGAGATAAAAATCAATGTGTGCGTATTATTAATGATTGTCTTTGGAATTATGGCTTTTTTAACTAAAGATATTCTTAATAGTCAACTATTCGCTTCCATAGGAATAATAGCAGGAGCTTTACTCTCTAAATTAATGACAACTCAAAATGCAAATATTGATGAAAATAAATGAAACACTTACAATTATTGATGGCAATTTCAAGTATGATGAAACAAAGGAGATTTTAATGAATATTATATCCTAAAAAATCTATTCCCATTGTATAAAAGTTGGAGTTTACAAGAACGAAGTGGAAAAGATTATGTTATCGCGCAAAAAAGATTCCAGTGCTAAGAAACGAAATGAAAAAATAAGAGGAGATTTTATCTGAAGCTAAAGCGAAAAACAATAAGCTTGTAGTTAGTTCAGATATATATATTTCACTCCTTTAAAATGCGGACTAATGTTTAAAGGAAGACAATTAGTAATAGCGACAAAACACGGTAAAGAAAAAGTGATTGCTCCAATTTTAGAAAAAGAATTTGGTGTAAAATGTTTAGTTGCTTTAGATTTGGATACAGATAAACTTGGAACTTTCACAGGAGAAGTTGAAAGAAAAGATGATCCTATAACTACGGCCAGAAATAAATGCAATATGGCAATGGAATTAACTAATTGCGATTTAGCTATTGCCAGCGAAGGTTCTTTTGGTTCACATCCAACTATATTTTTTATTCCTGCAGATGATGAAATTTTAATCTTAATTGACAAGAAAAATGGTTTAGAGATTATTGCTAGAGAACTAAGTACAGAAACCAATTTCAATGGGTCAGAAATAAAAAATGAAAAAATGTTATTGGAGTTTGCAGCCAATACAAATTTCCCTTCACACGGTTTAATCCTAAGAAAATCAAGAGACGAATATGCAGACATTGTTAAAGGAATAACTAATGAAGAGCAGTTAATCAATGTTTTCTATAGTTTAATTGATAAATTCGGAACAGCTTACATAGAAACTGATATGCGTGCAATGTACAACCCTACTAGGATGAAAGTGATTGAAAGCGCAGCTAAAAAATTAAGTGAAAAATTAAAAGTTCTTTGTCCCGTTTGCAATATGCCAGGATTTGGAATTACGGACGCAAAAGAAGGATTGCCATGTGAAATATGCAATTTCCCAACACGAAGCACAATAAGTTATATCTATTCTTGCCAAAAATGTAGTTATAAAAAAGAAGAGAAATATCCAAAAGGGAAACAAGCAGAAGACCCTATGTACTGTGATCTTTGTAACCCATAAAAAGAATGATGATAAATAAAGATATTACAAAAGCAAAGGAAATACTTAAGTAAAAGGACTAATTGCAATTCCAACTGAAACAGTATAAGGTTTAGCAGGAAATTTTATCATATGCTTGAGAATTCAATAAAGCATCAAATTTTTTTATACTCCGAATGCAACTTTTTAACCAAAATAAACTAGATGATTTTATTGCCGAAAGATGATCAGATAAAGAATTTGTCAAAAATATTATTGACAAATAAGAAATAGCAACAAAAAACGATTAGATGAAAACAATTATACGGAATGCTTGCATTGTAAATGAAGGCAATAATAATGTTGCAGACGTTTTAATTTCAAATGAACGTATTGAAAAAATAGATACTTCAATTAATTATGCTGGTGCAGGTGCAATTAAGGAAATTAATGCAGAAGGACTGTATTTGTTACCTGGAATAATTGATGACCAAGTACACTTTCGTGAACCAGGTTTAATTCATAAAGGAAATATTTATTCTGAATCAAGGGCAGCAATTGCTGGCGGAATAACCTCTTTTATGGAAATGCCAAATACAATTCCAAACACTTTAACAATTGAGTTGCTAGAAGAAAAATATCTTATTGCATCAAAAACATCAATAGCCAACTATTCCTTTTTTATGGGAATTAATCAATCGAATATAGAGGAAACATTAAAAATTAACAATGAAAATGTTTGTGGCATAACGGATGATGGATTATATTTTAATAATGACGAAGGGATATTAGCAAATTATCCAGAATTTTTAGAAAAACTTTTCAATCGAACAGAATCTTTGGTTGCATTACATAGCGAAGATGATGGAATTATAAAAAACAATACAAATCATTATCGCAATATGTATGGGGAAAACATTCCATTTGAATTACATCCAAAAATTAGAAGCGAAGAGGCTTGTCTTACTGCCACAAAACGTGTTTTGGAAATTGCTAAAAAGTACAATAATAGGTTGCATTTTTTTCACATTTCTACGCTTGCAGAAGCCAATTTATTCGAAAATAAATACCCTATTCGACAAAAAAGAATTACCGCTGAAGCCTGTGTGCATCATCTTTGGTTTTCAGATAAAGATTATGAAAATTTAGGTGCTAAGATAAAATGGAATCCAGCAATTAAAACACAAGAAGATAAGAATGGATTGTTATCAGCGCTTTTGGATAATAGAATTGATATTATAGCAACTGACCATGCACCCCATACCATAGTAGAAAAAAGTAATAATTATTTCAAGTCATTATCTGGTGGTCCTTTGGTGCAACATGCTTTACCGGCAATGCTTGAATTAGTTCATAAAGGGAAAATTAGTATTGAAAAATTAGTTGAAAAAATGAGTCATCATGTTGCTGAAATATACAGGATTAAAGATCGGGGCTATGTTCGGGAAGGGTATTATGCTGATTTAGTAATACTGGATTTGAATAATACTTGGAAGGTAACTCCCGAAAACACACTTTATAAATGCCAGTGGTCTCCATTTGAAAATCAATTCTTTAAAAGTAAAATTGTAAAAACATTTGTAAATGGAAATATTGTTTATGAAAATGGTGTCATAAATCAAAATGAAATTGGAAAAAGATTAAATTTTTCAAAATTTAGATAGTATGATTAATTAGATTCAAATTTTTTGTCCCTTCAAAGTATGAACGCTTTTATAGTAAATAAAGAAAAAAAATAACATCACACATGAATTATAATTTACTTATTGACAACCTAACAAACCCAGCATTACTCTTTTTTGTGCTTGGTGTTTTTGCCGTTTATTTAAAAAGTGATTTAGAAATACCAGAAAATTCATCAAAATTCATTTCGTTGTACCTTTTGTTTGCAATAGGGTTTAAAGGTGGTCAAGAATTATCGCACGAGGTGTTTACAATAGAAATAGGATGGTCAATGTTATTTGGTGTTTCTATTTCTTCAGTTATACCACTCTATTCTTTCTTTATACTTAAAAGAAAATTGAACGTGTTTGATGCTGGAGCCATAGCCGCTGCTTATGGCTCGGTAAGTGCTGTTACATTTGTAACTGCAGTTTCTTACCTAGAATCTCAGCAGCTATCCCTCCATGGACATATGGTAGCAATTATGGCTTTGATGGAATCGCCTGCAATAATCATTGGATTGATTTTAATCTCGATATTTAACAAGGACGAATCCAATAAAATAAATAAAAGAAGCGTGATACACCATTCTTTTACAAATGGCAGTGTTTTACTTATTCTTGGCAGTTTGATTATTGGTTATGTAGCTAATGCCAAGCAAGCAGAAGGAATAAAACCATTTACTAATGACCTCTTTAAAGGATTTCTTGCAATTTTTCTTTTAGACATGGGTATTACAAGTGGCAGAAAGTTAAAAGCATTTTTCTCATTTGGTTGGTTTCCAATAATTTTTGCCATTTTAATTCCACTTTTTAACGGTTCTATCTTTGCAATATTAAGTTCCTTTGTAACACAAGACATAACCAATCGGTTTATATTTGCAATATTAGCCGCAAGTGCCTCTTACATTGCAGTTCCAGCGGCTATGAAAATTTCAGTTCCTAAGGCAAATCCTGGGCTTTTCTTACCAATGGCTCTTGCTGTAACCTTCCCTATTAATATAACAATCGGTATGCCACTCTATTTTATAATTGTACAAAATACTTAAAAATGATAGTTAAAATTAAACATATGATAGTATTACTTTTTTTGCAATAATAGATATACTGTTTTAGGGGAGCCTAAAACCAAAAATCTTTACAGTACATTTACGGACATATTTGATATTTTAAAAAACGAAATAAATAAAAAAATGAATATAACTATAATTGGAGCCTCGGTTGGAATAGGAATAGAAACAGTAAAAAGAGGATTAAATAGAAAGCATTCGATAACGACCCTTTCTCGATCTGAAATTGATATAGAAGAGAAAAAATCGTTAACTATGATACTTGGTGATGCAACTAATAAAGCAGACTTATTAAATTCAATCCAAAATGCAGAAGCTATAATTGTAACATTGGGGACTGGTAAGAAAATGAAAGCTACTACCCTATTTTCAGATTTCGCAAAATTAATTGTGGAAATACATAAGGAGAACAAAATAAATAGTCCATTTATTTTTGTAACAGGATTCGGAGCTGGAGAAAGTAAACATTATGTTTCTTGGTTAGTAAAGATGTTTTTAAAATACTTTTTAAAAGATGTATATGCTGACAAAACTAAAATGGAAGAAATTATCACTGAATCAGATCTGAATTGGACAGTTGTGAGGCCAGGAAGGTTATTAGACAATGAATTGACAGAAAAATACCGTGTTGAAAATAAATTATTCAAAGGAATTAATATAAGCGGAATCAATAGAGCAGATGTAGCAGACTTTTTAATAAAACAAGCAGAAAATCAAACTGAATTTAAAAAATACATTGGTATTTCTGAAAAATAGGAATAAATCAAAAACTCACACACAAACAAAAAAGAACCCACGATTTAACGTAAGTCCTTGATTTTCATATTGCGAGATCGGAATTTGAACCCGAGACCTCAGGGGTTCTCATAAAATTAATTCCGTTATACACTATTAAATTAAGATCGGTTAGATTATTGATTTGAATTTTTTTACCAAATTTTAACTCTTTTTTCTGGAGCCAAATAAAGCGAATCCGATGCTTTTACGTTGAATGCTTCGTAGAATTCTGGGATGTTTCTAACCACCAAATTAATTCTAAATTTTGCAGGTGAATGTGGGTCGGAAGCTACTTGAGTTCTCAAGGCTTCTTCACGAGATTTATCTAACCAAACTTGACCCCAACCAAGGAACACTCTTTGAATTCCTGTGTAACCGTCCATTTTAGGAGCTTCTTTTCCGTTTAGTGACATTTTGTAAGCTTTAAGAGCGATGCTCAATCCACCTAAGTCGCCAATGTTTTCGCCAAGCGTAAAACTTCCATTAAGGTTTAAATCTGGAAATGCTTTAAAACTGTTGTATTGGTCAACAAGCGCTTTTGTTCTTGTTTGAAATGCTGTTAAATCTTGTGGTGTCCACCAATTTCTCATTACACCTTCACCATCAAAAGTACTTCCTTGATCGTCAAATCCGTGTCCGATTTCGTGCCCAATTACGGCACCAATTCCACCATAATTTACAGCATCATCTGCAGCTAAATTAAAGAAAGGCGGTTGAAGAATTGCTGCTGGAAAAACGATCTCATTAAGTGTAGGGTTGTAATATGCATTCACTGTTTGTGGATTCATGCCCCATTCAGCTCTATCAACAGGTTTTCCTAATTTATTTAACATACGATTGTATTCAAATTCGGTAGCTCTTGTTGCATTGCCGAAAAAATCATTCTTAGCTACTTTTAATGCAGCGTAATCTCTCCATTTGTCTGGGTAACCAATTTTAATCATGAATTTATCTACTTTGGCAAGTGCTTCTTTTTTAGTGTTGGCACTCATCCAATCTAATTCTTTGATACTTGCTGCGTATGCTTTAAGTAGGTTTTTCACCATATCCGTCATACGTTCTTTAGCTTTTGGAGTAAAGTGTTTTTTTACATATACTTTACCAACAATTTCACCCAAACTACCATTTACAGCACTAACAGCTCTTTTCCAATCTTCTTCTTGTTGTTCTGTTCCGTTCAATGTCTTTCCGTAGAATTCGAAGTTCTGTTTGTCTAAAGCGGTATTTAAGTAGCCGGCGGTGTTGTTTATCAAACTCCATTTTAAATACGTTTTCCAAGTTTCAATAGGTGTATTTTTGATGATATTGTTTAAACTTTTTGTATAAGCTACTTGAGCAATCACAATATTTTTTTCGTTAGCAACCCCTGCATTTTTTAACATAGCTGTCCAATCAAAATCTGGCATTAACAATTTTAAATCGGTTAAAGCATATTTGTTGTAAAGCGCTGCTGTGTTACGAGTGTCCTCTTTTTTCATGTGGTTGGTTGCCAAAGTAGTTTCTAAAGCCATAACTTTAGCCGCGCTTTCAGCGCCATTTGGTAATCCAACTAGTTGCCACATTTTTTCGATATGCGCTACATATTTTTTACGAATGTCCAACATTTTAACATCGTTCTGAAGATAGTACTCTCTTTCAGGAAGTCCTAAACCACCCTGCCAAGTCACTACAGTATATTTTTTGGGATCTTTAAAATCTTCTGTAACAGCAACCGAAAAAGGAATTGATACGCCAGTTCTATTGGCTTTACCAAAATAAGTGGCTAAATCAGTGTAATTTTCGATACCATCAATAGATTTTAATTCAAATTGAATAGGAGTAACGCCTTTAGCATCACGGTCTTTACGATTTGTATAAGAGCTATAGTAATCTCCAATTTTTTGCTGGTCTGAACCTTCAGAAAAACTTCCTTTTGAAGCTTCTTCAATGATGTCTTTAACGTCTTGTTGCGATTTGTCATACAGCATATCAAAAGCACCATATGATGCTTTATCTGCAGGAATTTTGTTGTTTTTAGCCCAAGTTCCATTAACGAAACGGTCGAAGTTATCACCTGGTTTTACTAAGGTATCCATATTCTTTTTGGTAATACCAGAGACCAATTCTTCATTATTGCTGCAAGATGCAAAAAGCACGGTTACCGCAAGAAGAGAGATTTTGATGTTTTTCATATAAGTTAGCTTTTGTAAAAATTAGTTACTTGATGTTACAGTACAGATAAAAAAAAATGAAACCTTTAATTCACAATATATTTATACTATACACAATTTATAAGAATATCATGATTAAACTAAGGTAAATGAAAAAAATCTTACGTAGCAAAGAACCCACGATTTAAGGGGGTGTTTTCCTCACACAAGAAATTAAATTATTGATTAGGCATATAATTTTGCTACTATTTTTAAATTGATTAGTTTTATGATATCATTTTGATATCATAAAACTACTATGGAAAAGTTAATGAACCCAATGAACGGATATAAAGCAGCCTTAATAGCACTTTTGTCTTTTATTATTGGTTTATATGGAATTATTACTACAGCACAAAACGCATCTCTAAGCGGAGGCATAATTTTCTTTGGCGTTTTATTTCTTGTTTTCGCTGTTTTTTTAATGAGGGGATTAATGGTGGTGGAGCCAAACTATAGCATTGTACTTACTTTTTTTGGAAAATATGTAGGAACAGTAAGGGAAAACGGATTGCAGTTTGTAAATCCTTTTTATTCAAAGCTGAAAGTTTCCCTTCGCTCTCAAAGTTTGGAGAGTACTAAATTAAAAGTAAATGATAAGTTGGGTAACCCTATTGAAATTGCAGCAGTTATACTATATGAAGTAAGTGATACTTATAAAGCAGTTTTTGATGTTACCAATTTTAATGAATACATGAAAAACCAAAGTGAGGCAGCTGTTCGTCATTTAGCAACAAGTTACCCTTATGATAATATTGAAGATGAACATGCGCAAATAACATTACGTGATGGTGGTGAAAAAGTAATCGAAATGCTTGAACAAGAACTTAATGAAAGATTAATAAAAGCAGGTATTACTGTGACCGAGGCTAGAATTAGCCATTTAGCTTATGCTGCTGAAATTGCAGGTGCTATGCTACAAAGACAACAAGCCACAGCGATTGTAGCTGCAAGAACTAAAATTGTAGAAGGTGCAGTGGGTATGGTTGAAATGGCATTAGCAATGTTGTCAGAAAAAGACATAGTAGTGCTGGATGACGATAAGAAAGCTGCAATGGTAAGTAATTTAATGGTGGTACTTTGTGGTGAAAAATCGGCATCTCCAGTATTAAATACTGGCACCCTTTATTAATCCTTAAAATACAAGTATGTCATTAGCAAAAAAAACATTTGTATTAAGAATTAACGATGAAACCTTTTCTGCATTAGCTAAATGGGCTGAAGATGAATTCAGAAGCGTGAATGGACAAATTGAAATGATTTTAGACAAAGCATTAAAAGATGTTGGTAGAAATAAAATAAAAACTGATGCAGTTAAAATAAAGACCAACCACAACAAAGTAGAAAAATAAAAAACCACCTACGAATAAACGTAAGTGGTTGATTTACATTGAGCGAGATCGGGATTTAGACCCGAGACCTCAGGGTTATGAAAAGGATTCTGAAATCCTACATTGTTGAAATTCAATAGTTTAAAATTACAAAAGTGAACATTTTACCGATTTTAAACGAAATAATTGGGAAGTTTCCTCACGCAATGAATGTTCCAAAATTGACCTAACTTTTAGCTAATTCCTGACTTAATTGAATTAATAGTAAATTTGTATTCAATTAGAAATATGAACAAGCTTTCTGCATACAAAAAAGAAATTAATGAGCTTTGTGCAAACCACAAGGTCAGGAGCTTGTATGCCTTTGGGTCGGTATTAACTCCCAATTTCAATACTGATAGCGACATTGACCTAATAGTTGATTTTAAGGATATCGATGTGAATGATTATGCAGATAACTACTTTGATTTTAAGTTTTCATTACAAGATATATTTAAGCGTCCGGTAGATTTATTGGAACAGCAAGCTATCAAGAACCCTTATTTTAAACAAGAGGTAGATCAAACCAAAGAACTTGTTTATGGATAATGAAATCATTTGGGGAATAATAATTAACCATATTGCAATTCTTCAAACTGAAGTGAGCAGTTTATTAAGCGAATAATTATTGCCTAAAAGAATTTAATAAAAACCTTATGAAAAATAAAAGATACATTTTATCCAGTGTAATTATTTTATTAATAGGAGTAATCTACTTTACACTAGAAGCGAAACAAAAAAATGTTACTTATCGAACTAAATTTTCTGGTGAATGGAAATCTAAAGAGCCAATAAGTATAGGCGGAAATATTCTTTGCTCATATGTGGAAGGTGACCGTATGAATTCAAAAACAATGAAAATAGTGGAGAAGCCAAATTTTCTAATTATAGAAAATCCAAACTCGAATCCAGAGGCAAAGTATACTACAAGCAGGGAGAAGCTGAACATCGATGGTAAAGAAAGCCGAATAAATCATGGCCAAGGAAACGAAAAAATTTTTACTCTAGACTTATCAGCTGATGGACAAACTATGACAATTAAATCAATTGTATATTTTATGGCTGCTACACCTTATCATGTAAATGTTATGAAAAAAGCATTTACTAACGTAACAGAGGTTTGGAAATTAAGTAATGATGGTAAGCGTATTACTGTTCAAGCCATTGCAAAATCAAATATATGGGATGGCGAGCGTTCCTGGAAGACTGTATTTGATAAAACCAATTAGCAATAAAAAAGCCTTCCCCAAAAAATCGGGAAGGCTTTGTAGCGAGATCGGGATTTGAACCCGGAACCTCCCGGTTATGAAGATTTTTTGAGAAAATGAAGGCGTTGATTTGTAATCAGTTATGTTTTTACAAAATGGGAAACGACCGATTTGACCCGATTTGAGGGGGTATTTTCATGACAAAGAGGATATTTAGAGTCCCAGCGGGATCTCTACTAAGATGAAGAAACACTGTAAAACTCAACATTGACGGTGTTTTTTTGCTCACCAACAAATAAACTCAAAGTGCATCTGTATTGTAATACCGATTTCATCGTCATAGTAGCATTCGGAAATTAATGGTAAACGAATTCTATTTAGCACTTAAAGACAACAACCTACCCCCATCCTCTACGCTTACATAAATTTTACCAGCAGGGCCCATTTTTACATTTCTTATGCGACCATTGTTTTCGAGCAAAATTGTTTCATCGCTGGGTACACCATTGGTCATTTTTATCATAAGTAAATGCCGGCGAACAAGGCTACCCATTAGCAAATTGCCATTCCAATCTCTAAAAGAAGGATGATTGATAAAGGTTAAACCTGATGGTGCGAATGCAGGCGTCCAACTTTTTAGTGGTGCCACAATCCCCGCAGCATTATGCCCGTTACTAATGGTAGTTCCATTATAGTTAATGCCATTGCTGTACAAAGGCCAACCAAAATTTTCTGCAGCTTGAACGCGGTTAAGTTCGCAGCCACCGCTTGGTCCATGTTCATTTACAAAAAGTCGGTTTGCTGAAGGTTCAAAAGCCATGCCTTGCGGATTGCGATGGCCATAACTGAATATAGTGGACCGTGCAGCTTGGCCGGGTAATAGCGGATTATCTGATGGTACAGTACCATCAAGATTCATTCGATGTATTTTGCCCCAAATCGTATTTAGTCTTTGTCCATTTTGATGAGGGCTTGAAGCACCACCAAGGCTTCCACCACCACCTTCTCCCACACTCCAATACAATTTACCATCAGGTCCAAAGGTAATACGGCTTCCATAATGGCCATTCCAGGTCGAAGCGGACTCGGTGGTATGCAACACCTGCCAATTGGTAGCTGCAGTTCCATTTAACGTGAACCTTGCCAGTGACAGAAATCCGCCTGTAATGCTATAAGTTACATATACACTTTGGCTTGTAGTATAATCTGGCGAAATAGCTACATCTAGCAATCCCCCCTGCCCTGTTGCTGAAATATTGGAAGGCAACCCAGAAATCATTGTATTGCTTTGCGTAGTAGTGTCAAACAAGCGCATAGTTCCTTCTTTTTGCGTAAATAGCAGGTTACCATTGGGCAGAACATCAAAGCCCCAAATTATACCTTGATTTTTTAATAGGGTGGTTATCATAATCACAGGTGTACCGGTTAAAGGGGGTGAAACAGGTTTACTATGTTTTGAACAGGAGAAAAGAAATACTAGAAGTGGAAATGCTAGCGGTAAGAGCCGATCCCTTTTAAACGAGTTTAAATATTTAACTGTCATTTTATTCCATTTTTATGTTTAAACAACGGAAATTTAATAAAGCCAAAATGCATCTCCCAAGTGGTCGTTCGCATTCGCATCGCTTGATTGTGAAAATTCCGCTGTTGTTGATTTAAATACTTTATTAATTAAATTGTCTAAAAAGTACTTTATCTGCATAAAAAGTGCCAAAAGGTATTAATGAAGCCAAAAAAGCCATAAACGTTTTGAGAATGTTCCAGCGATATGAAAATGAAACTTGAATCAGTAAAACGATGTAAAGAACAAAAAGCATTCCATGAGCCAAACCAACAATGTAATTGGGCTGTGGCATAAAAAATTTGTATTTTAAAATCATCGTAAAACCTAAAAGTAAATACGAACATCCTTCAATAAATGCTACAATTCGTAGTCTTCCTAATGCCGTTTTTAATAATTTATCTACCATTTTATGATATATGAAGTACTATTTGAATATAATAATTAAAAATTTCAGTAAAATATCCTTCCCTAAAAGTACAAATTAATAAAAATATGAAAAGAAGTCTTTCCAAATGACTATTCATCTTAGTAAAAGCCCTATCTATAGTTTTGGTTACTGATGATGCAAGCTCACAATATTCCGTTTCAATGAATGGTGCAAATTTGCTTATTGTTGATGGTGATTTCTTATGGTTAAATTACTGCTTTGTAAAAACCATGCAGTGCTGCCATGGAAGATTATCTATGTTTTTATCAAATGTAAAACCTGCAGATTTAAATTCTTTAATGGCCTGCGCTTCACTCATTTTATGAATGGTTTTAATTGGTACAGTTGGATCTTCGGCCCTAAATTCTACAAGCACTAATTTACCACCAGGTTTTAATGCAGCTCGCATCGATAACGTCATTTCATAAGGATAAGAAAATTCATGGTATACGTCTACTAACAACATCAGGTCAATGGTATTTTCTGGTAATGATACTTTTTGTTCTAAACTCAATACAGGTAGTATATGTGACAATTTTTCCCGCTTGATTCTTTCATTTAAGTAAGCAATCATTTCTAGCTCAACGTCTACTGCAAAAACCTTACCACTTCCCACCATTTTTGAAAGTAATGCACTATGGTAGCCACTACCCGCTCCAATATCAGCAATAACCATACCTGGTTTTACGGCTAAATTTTTTAATAATAGCGCAGTATTTTCTTCCATTTCTCTTTCTTCCCTTTCAAGCCAATCTATTCCGTAATGACTCATTACTTGTGCAATTTGTCTGCCCATGTACCACTTATTAATACCGTTTGGGTCCCCAGCCATTATTTTATAACGATCTTGACCCAATGAAAACATGGAGAGGGATAGAAAAGCAAAAAATAGTATACAGGGTTTTAATGTATGTATGGACATATTTATATTTAAAAATCAATCTTTTAATCAACTAAGGTAATTCATCCAAAAAGATAATCAGTTATTTAAAATGGCTTAGTTTGAAAACTCCACATTGTCTGTCGGCAAATCAATTTAGACTTTTATTCGCAGGGCATTTGGATGTTTAAAAATAGATTTTCCTCACACAGAGCGATAAATAGATGCCTATACCCATAACATATTTCTTGATTAAATAAAAAAATCAAAAAACTCTAACTGCGCGAACACGTCTTGCGTTACTAATACCAAGTTCCTTCTGTAGGCCTCCCAAATCTCCGCCACTGCTAAAAAATAACTGAACCCATCCATTTGAGATTCCTTTAGCAAACTCAGTAAAATCTTTAAAATTAATGGTTCCCTTTAGAGACGAACTCCAATATGCTGCAAGCCCAGAAGTAGCAAAACCGCCAATTATGTCTCTATTTAGGTACAATTTATTTAATTCATCTTTGCTCGGTAAATACCAATCAGTGTAACCCCCACCCCTATAACTGCTAGCAAGTCCCGCAGCAAAATTTGTCAAAGATGCGCCACCTGAAGCTGCAATTATTGATAAAGTATTGTCTAGGCCTTGTCCTAAAAGGGTTTGGGTTACATCATAGAAAATACTGGGGAACCATTTAACACCCGCGTCTGTAGTTTGATCAACAATAGCTGCAATTAACCCATGGGTTTGTCCCGCAACATATCCATTGTCACCAGGTAGAAAAATATAAGCCACAATTCCTCCTCCGTATCTATCTCCCACATTTAAATTAGAAACTAATTTACCATTCATATTTACCCAATAAAGACTGTCATAAACTTCCAGTTGCTTATTTGTGGTATTCCAAATGGTTAACCCTTCAACTGGATTAGCAATTGCATTTCTCTGATCGGTTGACAATCTCGGTGGAAGAAAACCTTGTGTTGTTGAATTTACATCTAAAGCAGCTGAACTCCTTGGACTATTCGTTCCCACACCAACACTTCCAGTTCCACTTGCTAAAATTGAAACATTTTGATTAGTTCCTCCTGCGGTAAAAGTTAAAGCAGCGGTTCCTGTGATAGAACCGTTATTTGTTCCCGTTCCGCCTTTTGTTACATCTATTAATGTAGCACTCCAAGTGCCATTTGTTATAGTACCAACACTTGTTAAACTAGAATTTGTTACATTGTTTGCCAATGTAGTTCCGGTTAAAGTACCTGCATCTGCAGTTACTGTTATATCTGAACTACCATCAAATGATACACCATTGATATTTCTTGCATAAACTAAAGTGTTAGCATTAGTTGCTGTTCCCGACAATGTACCTGAGATAATATTGGCTGCAAAATTTCCAGCACTATCTCTCTTAACTATGGTATTTGCAGTATTATT
>CANGCK010000011.1 GCA_947452295.1 Sphingobacteriia bacterium | reverse complement strand
TGAAGTATTAACTAATTGTCTATAACTACTTTCTGTTAAGTAGACTAAATTGCTTTGAGAATCTATATTTTGGTTATCTCCGTTCATAATTTATTAAATTTGATAATCTTTACTTAAAAGTTTTGTTATAGAGTTACATATAACGTTTTTCAGCTACCCGAAGGTGGCGATTTGGAAGCACTTCACTGTCAACCAAGCACAAACTTTGATAGAAGAAAAAAGCTTGATTTAACCACTGAACCGCCACTTTGGGGTAGGTGCTGTTAGCTGATGTTTTTATCTTTCTAGTTCAAATTCTTTATATTCAGTTTCTCCCAAGAATTCAAATTTCTTTTTGAAAAGGCTTGCAAACTTTTTATTTGCAGTGGCAAAGAATATTTGTTTCTTTTCTTTTACAATAAAATATCTAAGAAAATCTAAAAATGATAACGCGTTGAAATCATCAATAAAAGTTACTGGGTCGTCAAAAATTAATATCTTAGGACCATTTCGTAATTTCCTATTCAGACTAATAAAAATAGATAGAACTAGAGCCCCCCTTTGGCCTGTACTGATTTGAGAAATTTCATATGGCACATCGTTTCCTTTAAACAACACTAATTTTTTGTATTCAAATTTTATGTCGGTAAACTCTTGAGGTGAATGTATAGTTTTAAAAATATCTTTTATTTCGTTGAGGTTAGTATCAAAAAAATCCTGTAAGATGGAGTTTTCTCCATTTTCACTAATTTTTTTTAAAACAGAAACGGCTTTGTTTAATCTCTTTTTTAGAGTTTCTTCTTTAGGTAAAAATTCTTCTAATTCATTATTTTCACTAAGAAGTTTTTTTATTTCTTTTTGATTATTCTCTAATTGTTCTAATGAATTCAAGTTTTCCCTTAAAAGGGATAATTTTTTTGAAATTTCAATAATGTTTTCATTGTTCGAAATTTCAATAAATTGTTTGATTTGATCAAAGCTAAATTGCAATGATTCTATTAAAGTTTCGTTTGATTTGATAATATCTTCAACTTTATCAAAACTATCTAAATAGACATCGAATTTTAATTCATTATTTAGGCCTTCAACAATACTAATGTTCTTTGATTTTAATATTTCTATTTCACTAAATCTTAATTTTATTTCATTATTTAAATCTTTGATAATTTCATCTAAAATTAGCTTATTATAGATGTCTTTCTCTTTATAAATTGCTGAAAGTTCAGACTTTAAATTAGAATATTCCAAAACACTACCTTCAATACCTTTAATTCGTAAAACTATGCTATCATTCCTTTCTTTTTGATTAAGTATCTCCTCTTCTTTATTTAAGATTTCATCAATTGATCTATTAATTGATTCAAGACTTAATTCTTCATATTCTATAAATGAAATAGAAATTACTGATTTATAATGGTTTAAGTTTTTGATTTCCGTTTCCAGTAAATCTATTTCTTTTAACAAACTACTAACTTTTTCGCTTTTCTCATTTATAAGTTTCTTAACATCATTATTAGAGAATTCACTTTCAAGCTTTGACAACAGTATATTTTTAGATATTTGCTGTTCGCATAGAGGACAATTTTCACTATGTGAATAATGATTTAAAATTTCTTTACCTAAAACTCTAAGTTGATTAATTAATTTTTGGGTTTGATTGAAACTGTTTTGTAGAGTACCAATTTCTTTATTTATAATGTTATAAGAATTATTTTTATTCAATAGAGTTTCTTCTTTTTGCTTGAGAATTATAGTTAAAGGCTTTTTTTCTTCTTTTAACTTGTAAATATCCAACTGTAGATTTGTTAAATCTTTTAGTGTTTTAATTAGTTGGAGAGAAGCTATAATTTTCTCATTATTTATTTCTATCTCTTCAAGGGTTGAATTATTTCCTATTTCAATGTACTTAAGAAATCTATTTAGCTTTAATAAGGAATTTTCAATTCTTTGGTTTTCAGAAGTATGTTTATTAATAGTGTTGACATTTTCATTGTACTTGTTTTTCTTGTCGACTACTAACGAAATTCGTAACTTAAGTCTTTCTTTCATTTGAATGAATTTTCCGTAATTTGTCAGCCATTTATTATTTAAAATAAACTGTAACTCATTATCTATTTCATTAATAAAAAGTGACGATAATGAATAGTTTGTTTCATCAATAAGATTTCTGTATTTTAAGCTAGAAATATTAGATTTTATATTTTCATTAAGTGCTTCAAAGTTTTTATCAATTCTTAATTCATCTAGTCTTTTCTTATTGGTTTGAATTTTTTTCTTTTTGTTGTCTAACAGATCGGATGTTTTTTTGAGTTCAGATTTTAATCTATCGTATACTTTTAAAATTTTAGCTTTTATCGTAGTATATTCTTCTCCTAAAACTATTTCTTTTAATGACTCATTGATAGAATTCCATTCATTTGAATTAGAGAACTGCTGTGCAGCATCTGTATTAAAAAAATTAAATTGATTAAAGGATTTATATGTATTATTACCTTGCTCATTTTCTCGTCTATTGTACCATTTTATTCCTCTTTCCTTATATTTTTTGGTATTATGAACATATTCATCTGGGATATTATCATTTAAAATAGCTGTTATAGAATTAGGAGTTTCAACCTTCTTGCCTTCGTTTCTATGGGTGTCACCAGTAAGAACTAATTCTATTGATTCTAAAACACTTGTTTTTCCTACACCATTAGAGCCTGTAAATAAGTTAACTGAACCGAAGTAAAAATCTCTTATTCCTTGAGGGTATTTCCTATATGAATCTTTTAAATTTATTGAATTTATTTTATTAATATTTGGAATATGTTCTAATGATTTTTCAACTTGTTTTTTTATAGTTGTTGCAGAATCATTAATGAAATTTCTAATAATGCTTTCTATTGAAGCTTTAGTATATAATTCTTGAAGACCAACTTTATTCAAATCATCTTTCCATTCAGAAACTATATCAGGTAATGCTGTTTGTTCTGATTCTTCAAGTTTAAAATAATCAATAAATTCAGCATTAGAGAACACCAATTTACGAGCATATTTATTGTCCTTTAAAATTTTGATCTTTAATTCATCAGACATTTTACTATTTACAAAAAGTAAATAGATATTCCACTTTAGTGTTTCTTCTTGATTATAAAACTCTTCGGCTAAATATTTGTATTGTAATTCATCAAAATAATCTTCAGTAATTTCTGTTCCAAACTTCAAATAATAAATACCAGCCGTTACATCATTGATTGGGTATTTTGCTTTATATAAATTATTACTAACAAGCTCAAGGCCAGTTGCAAAAATATTTTGTGATTGCTCTATTATCTGTTCAGTATTCATCGTAAATTAATCCGTTATTGAATTGTGATTTGTTGGTATTTTTGTTATGTCTCCTGCGTCAGGATTCGATTTATTTAAAATTGAATTACCTCGTTTATAATATACTACAATAGTATCAATTCCGTCAGTGCCTTTTTCGAAGAGTTTTTGTAATTCATCATATGTCTTTTCAATATCACTATCTGAAGCATAACTTAAATAACAAATTGTAGCTTTTTGTATTTCCGCATTATCATTAACAACATTATATCGATAATAATAATCACTTGCGTCATTAGAAAAGGCTAATTGTAAATCCTTATATTTCAGTCGTTTTAAACTATGAGGATATAATGAATTATTGGGCAAAATATTGTTATCTAATTCTGTTATGCTTGAACAATTAATACTTCTAACAGTCTCACTTTCAGTATAGGTGTCTTCTAGGTAAGTTAATCTTTTATTACATTCATCAGATTCATTAAGAGTAAAACTATTAAGGTTAATAATATCTGACCATTTGTTTCCTTCCCTAGCTTTTACCTTACCTGTAGAAATATTAAGTAGAATTTCCTTGTCAATAAATGATTTGCTTGAATCCAAAAGATATTTATTAGAAATACCTCGATTTTCCCAAAATTCAATATGATTATCAGATATATCATAATTAATTTCTACTACATTATTCTCGAAATCAATCTTATATAAGTTAGAGCAAATTGGACCTTCTCTCCTTTTTTGTTCATCAGTTCCTTCAGTTATATGAACTGATTTGTTGTGAATTTTAAATAATTCAGCTTCTCGATTTAAAAAATAAACTCGTTTCTCTCGTTTTATTTGTAAAAAATATAATCCTTTCTTGTGATTAGCAATTATTTTAGTTCTTGTATAATCTAATTCAATATCTGTTGTTCTGAAATAAATGCCACTTCTAGGTGCATTATTTTCTCTAAAGAGTGGTCCTTTACCAAATATTGTTGTGTATAATCCCCAATTTAAAGCAATTAACTCTCTTCTATCTTTACTTAATGTAAATTGTTTAAAAGCTATAAAATTAGAATGTGATGGGTTAGGGTTAAACTGAATATTAAATATTAAATATGGAGAATCTAACCATCTATGATTTTGAATTAATTCATGCTCATAAAGTGCAGTAAAATTCATAGCCTCTGAACATATAAAAGACATTAATCTTACTGAATAATCATTGTTTTTTATTATGTAAATCGTTTCTCCTTCTATCAAATTTTCAGGTTCTATTTGGCTATTCCATAAGCCTCCCATATGCCTAGTTTTGAATTGGATTAAGATTATCAATTTATCAACGCCATTATGTTTTCCTTTAAAAATATAGTATAAAGGGTCTACGTAGTTTTTATCAGAGATAGCAAAGCAATCTTCAAACTGAATGTGAATATTTGGGTTCTGTAAATTTTTAAAATAATTCAATTCTACTTTATTAAGAGATTCCCCACCAAGAGCCCAAAGTTTTTGTTGTGAAGGTTGTAATTCAGGTTTAGCAATTATTTCATCAATAACTGGTTTTGGACAAGAATATTCAGGGGATAATACAAGCGAAATATTTTCTTCTTTTGCTTTTGTTAAAACATTAATAAATTTAATCTTTGCTTCATCAGAATCATTATTTCCAATTCTAGTATTATCTGCAAAAAATACACCTTTATGCTGGTAAAGAAAAGAACTGTATCGTTGAGTATCTCTTTTCAAGATGTCAAGTTCTGTTGTGATATTTAATGTTGATATGTCTATGAATTCCATTGAGGTATTCGTTTTTTAAAATATCAGCTAACTCTCAAATCCCCGCAATCCCCCTTTTTATATTCCAATTAATTTTATCATTACCCCCTCAACCATCCATCATCCATTCTCAAATCCACCACTTCATCATCATTACCCCCCAACACAATATTACCCCCCCCTCGCACAACTCCGTTACCTCAGTCACACCCATCGCATGCCGACTAATAATAAACAAGCCTATTTACTGAATAAACGGCACAATTATTTTTGTTAGAAAACTAATTTTCAGATACAAATAACAATTAAGCAGTTGGTTTTTACTAAGTTATTGGGATAATAAAAACAAGTATTCTGTGCCATTTTCTTGTTAAAAAAAATAGCTATGAATAATAATTAAGGGGGGAGGTAAAAGTAAAAAAATAGTTTTAATAATCCTATTAATAATTTTAAAAAACAGCTTATTAATGAATGGATTTTTAAGAGGAGTGCCCGAGACTGGATTATCTATTATGATCCAATACGTCTCACGAGGGGGCTAACCATAAAGATTCTCACTCGCTGCGCTCGCACGGGATTGTTCATTTGTACGATGTACAAAATATGATTTTGTACGCTCCCAAATAAAAAATCCCGCACAATGTGCAGGAATCTTTATGGGTGCCCGAGACTGGATTATCTATTATGATCCAATACGTCTCACGAGGGGGCTAACCATAAAGATTCCTACTCGCTGCGCTCGCACGGGATTGTTCATTTGTCCGCTTTACAAAATATGATTTTGTACGCTCCCAAATAAAAAATCCCGCACAATGTGCAGGAATCTTTATGGGTGCCCGAGACTGGATTCGAACCAGCACGCCGTTGCCAGCACCACCACCTCAAGGTGGCTTGTCTACCAATTTCAACACCCGGGCTTTAAGGGTGCAAATGTAGAAAAATTTTATTACATCCGATCGGGTACTTTTATACCCAATACCTGCATGCCATTTTTAATTACGTTGGCTGTTAATATGGCCAACATCAACCGCAATTGCTGCTTTGCTGCACTCTCCGCATTGGCAATGGAATGTTCATTATAAAACGAGCTAAATGTTTTGGCAACCGTATAAATATAAATGGCTAGTTTAGATGGATCATGCTCTGCTGCTGCTTCTTTTAGCACTGTCGGAAATTGCTCTAATTGTATAATCAACTCTTTCTCTAACGGCAATAATGCTGCTTGTTCTGCAACCGATACAGTTAATTCCTTATCGCTTGCATCCATTTTTCGCAATATGCTTTTTATTCTGGCATGCGTGTACTGTATAAATGGACCGGTAAATCCATGAAAATCAATGCTTTCTTCCGGGTTAAATACCATTTTTTTCTTTGGATCTACCCGCAGCAAAAAGAACTTCAATGCACCCAATCCCAAGGTATCATATAATTCCACTCGCTCTTCATCCGTAAAGTCATTTACTTTGCCCAACTCCTCCGTTTTTTGCTTCGCTATTTCTATCATAGCTGCTACTAAATCGTCGGCATCTACTACCGTGCCTTCTCTGCTTTTCATTTTTCCGGTGGGCAATTCTACCATGCCGTAACTTAAATGGTATATGCCATCTGCCGAAGGCAATCCCAAATGCTGACAAATTAATTTCAATACCTTAAAATGATAGTTCTGTTCATCGCCTACCACATAAATGCTTTGATGGGCATTAAATTCCTTTTGTTTTTGTTCTGCCAATCCAATGTCTTGGGTAATATATACCGATGTGCCATCTTTTCTTTGCACCAGTTTTTCATCGAGTCCATCGGTCGTTAAATCTATCCAAACACTGCCATCTTCCTTTGCATAAAATACTTTCTTCTCCAATCCTTGCTCTACCAAGTTTTTACCCAATAAATAGGTATTGCTTTCGTAATAGGTTTTGTCGAAATCTGTCCCTATTTTTTTATAGGTCACGTCAAATCCTTCGTACACCCATTCATTCATTTTTTTCCAAAGCTCCATCACTGCAGGATCTCCCTTTTCCCAGTCCAACAACATCTGCTGGGCAGCTTTCATTATGGGAGCCGATTTTTCTGCTTCTTCGGGTAACATTCCCTTCAACGTTAATTCCGAAACTTCTTGTTTATAAGCGTCATTAAATTTTACATAATAATCGCCTACAAAATGATCTCCTTTGGTTTGGGTAGAGGATGGGGTAGCACCATTGGCATATAATTGCCAGGCGATCATGCTTTTACAAATATGTATGCCCCTGTCGTTTACAATGCAGGTTTTTACCACTTCATTACCGGTGAACTTTAATATTTCCGCAATGCTTCTGCCTAAAAAATTATTCCGTAAATGCCCCAGGTGTAAAGGTTTGTTGGTGTTGGGGGAGGAGTACTCTACCATAACTTTTGTATGTGTAGCAGCAGCTTTACCAAATGCTTGGTTATGGTATTGGCTCAATAAAAATTGTACCCAATAATCGTGGGTTAACGATAAATTTAAAAATCCTTTTACCAAATTAAAACTGGTAAATAGGGTAGGATGCTTGGTAGTTAAATATTTGCCCAATTCATCTCCCAGTGCATCCGGCGATTTCTTTAATTCTTTTACGAATGCAAATAATACTACGGTATAATCTCCTTCAAATTCAGGCTTGGTACTATTTACAAGAATAGCATGTGGAGGTATAGAATAATTATATAGCTCACCAATTGCAGATGCGGTAACTTCTTTTATCTTTGCAACAACACTCATAATTGTATTGATTTGGGGTGCAAAACTAACCAATTAACTACTACCTTTGCTAGCCTATTATGCAAAAGCTGCATTTTTTCATCAGTAATTTTATACTAAGGACGATAGATCTTTTCTATCCGCTCTTTAAACGCTTTATGCCTTTGCAAACATACAGATATGCGGCATGTGGTGGATTTAATACGGTATTAGATATTGGTCTGTTTTTTATTTCCTACAATTTTATTTTACACAAAATGCCGCTTGCTGTTGGATTTTTAACAATAGGAGGGCATATCGCTGCTTTTTTAATGGGTTTTACGGTAACCTTTCCCATTGGTTTTTATTTAAGTAGGTATGTAGTATTTCAAGAAACATCGGTTTCTAAAAGAACCCAGTTAGGTAAATATTTTATGGTGGTAACCGGATGCCTTGTTTTAAACTATATTTTTTTAAAAGTATTTGTAGATGTTTTAGGATGGTATCCAACAGTTGCTAAGATTGTAACCACTTTTTTTGTAGTTGCCTTCAGTTATTTTTCTCAAAAAAACTTCACTTTTAAGTCAGGAAACTGAGTCATTTTTAGCATATTTTATTACAAATTGTCTCATTGTAAGCGTCTTTTAGTCAAAACGCTGCCAATATTTCACCTTTTTATGCATGGCATAATGATTGATTTTATGAATCAAGTAAAATATAAAATATGGGAAAGATAATTGGGATTGACCTTGGAACCACCAATAGTTGTGTTTCTGTAATGGAAGGAAATGAGCCAGTTGTTATAGCTAACGACGAAGGCCGTAGAACTACTCCTTCAGTAGTGGCATTTTTAAAGAATGGAGAGCGAAAAGTAGGTGATCCTGCAAAACGTCAGGCAATTACAAATCCTCAAAACACTATTTCTAGTGTGAAGCGCTTTATGGGTCGTAAATACGACGAAGTGACGGAAGAAATCAGCCATTGGAGTTATAAAGTTGCCAAAGGTGACAATAATACCGTTCGTGTAGCGATCGATGATCGTTTATATACACCGCAGGAAATCTCTGCAATGGTGTTGCAGAAAATGAAAAAAACGGCAGAAGACTATTTAGGACATGAAGTAACCGAAGCGGTAATTACCGTTCCTGCCTATTTTAATGATGCACAACGCCAGGCTACTAAAGAAGCCGGTGAAATTGCGGGATTAACCGTAAAAAGAATTGTAAATGAGCCTACCGCTGCGGCGTTGGCTTACGGATTAGATAAAAAACATGCCGATCAAAAAATTGCCGTATTCGATTTAGGGGGTGGTACGTTCGATATTTCTATCCTTGAATTAGGGGATGGTGTATTTGAAGTAAAATCTACCAACGGAGATACGCATTTAGGTGGTGATGATTTTGATAAAGTAATCATGGATTGGTTGGCTGATGAATTTAAAAGTCAGGAAGCCATTGATTTACGTAAAGACCCGATGGCTTTACAGCGTTTGAAAGAAGCTGCCGAAAAAGCAAAAGTAGAGTTAAGCTCTTCTTCTGAAACAGAAATCAACTTGCCATATGTTACTGCTGTAGATGGCGTTCCTAAGCACTTGGTATTAAAATTAACTCGTGCAAAGTTTGAGCAATTAGCCGATAACTTATTTGTGCGTTGTTTAAAGCCTTGTGAAGCTGCTTTAAAAGATGCAGGTTATGCTACTTCTGAAATAGATGAAATTATTTTAGTAGGTGGTTCAAGCCGTATTCCTAAAGTACAAGAGATTGTAGAGAAATTCTTTGGTAAAAAACCCAATAAAGGGGTTAACCCAGATGAAGTGGTGGCCGTAGGTGCTGCTATTCAAGGTGCGGTGTTAACCGGTGAAGTAAAAGATGTATTGTTGTTAGATGTTACACCTTTAAGCTTAGGTATTGAAACCATGGGCGGTGTGATGACAACCATGATCGCTTCTAATACCACCATTCCTACCAAGAAAACAGAAGTATATTCTACCGCTAGTGATAATCAACCCGGTGTACAAATTCATGTATTACAAGGTGAACGTCCCATGGCCAATCAAAATAAGAGCTTAGGTATGTTCAATTTAGATGGAATTCCACCGGCTCCAAGAGGCGTACCTCAAATTGAAGTAACTTTTGATATTGATGCCAACGGTATGTTACACGTTAGTGCAAAAGACAAAGGTACTGGCAAAGAGCAAAAAATTAGAATCGAAGCAGGTAGCGGTTTAAGCAAAGAAGAAGTAGAGAAAATGAAAGCCGAAGCCAAAGCCAATGAATCAGCTGATAAAGAAGCCAGAGAAAAGGTAGAGAAAATTAATCAGGCCGACAGCATGATTTTCCAAACAGAAAAACAATTTACTGAGTTTGGCGATAAAATTCCTGCTGATAAAAAAGGCGCAATTGAAACAGCATTGGCAAAATTAAAAGACGCACATAAAAATCAAGACATTGCTGCTATTGATGCTGCAATGGCAGAAATGAATACTGCATGGACTGCTGCAAGTGAAGATATTTACAAAGCACAGCAAGAGGGAGGTGCGCAACCGGGTGCGGAGCAACCTGGCGCAAATCACAATGGTGCACAGGCTTCTAGCGATACGGTAGAAGATGCACAGTTTGAAGAAGTAAAATAAGTATACACACTGTATAGTGCTAAAAAAAAAGTCCGCTCTTCATGTAATTAGAGCGGACTTTTTAGTTTTTAGTTTACTAGTTTTTTGAATTTTGCCTTTTGATTTTTTACTTTAATATAACTGTTCCCATTTGTTGCGTAATCTGGCGTTCAAATTCTTTGAGTTGTTTATGAATTTCAATTAATTTCAACTGTTCTTCAAATTCGGCATGCTCCATATCACGTTGATTTTGTTCAAACATTCTTTTTATTTTTCGTAGTTTAAAATAATTTAAACTGGCTACAGAATCTGTTACCGATACATCTCTGGTAAGAATTTTCATGCCTTCCATTTTTTCATCCCAGCGTTGACTCAATTCAAACGGATGCAACGATAAATTCACTATTACATTTCGTACACCCTCATCTTCATGATACAACATGGTATTACCAGAGGGCTCTAATCCATTATTGTACCACTCTTTATAGATATCTAAAATTTTTTCGTACAATGGATTCTCAAAATGAAATTGTGCTAATTCTTCAAATATAAAAGCAGCAATCGTTTTCTCTTCGTCAAAAGGTTTTAATCCATATTCTAACAATACTTTCAACACATTTTTTTCAAAAACATCATCTTGTTGAAGTAATAAAACAGAATCGTCAAAATCGGATGATTGCTGATGTGCTTCTTGTTGTAAAAAAGCAGCTTCTTCATATGGAAGTTTCTTTTCTTCTTTTACTAATTTATCGCGTTTATATTTATTAACTAAATTGGTAAATCCCGTTTCGTCAATTTTTAACAATGAAGAACATTGTTTAATATATTCTTGTTGTTTGGTAAAATCTTCTGCGCGACTAATTTTACTGATGGTTTCTGCAATTTGATTAACGATGTCACTTTTTTTATTTACATCGTTACCTGCCTCTTTTAATAAAACACCTAATTGAAAAAGTATAAAATCTTTTTTAGATGCTGCAATAAATTCGTTAAATGCAGTAGCCCCAACTTTGTTTACATAACTGTCCGGATCCTCATTATCTGGTATTAAAACCAATTTTACATTTAAACTTTCTTCTAGGGCTAAATCTAATCCACGCAATGCAGCCTTAATTCCAGCGCCATCGCCATCATATATAATGGTTAAATTGTTGGTGTATTTTTTAATCAATCTTAATTGATCAATAGTTAATGATGTACCGCCACTGGCAACTACATTTTCTATACCTGCTTGATGCAAACTCACCACATCGGTATAGCCTTCTACTAATAAACATTCATCTGCTTTATCAATTGCTGTTCTTGCAAAATAGGAGCCGTATAAAATTTTACTTTTTACATAAATTTCATTTTCAGGGGTATTAATGTATTTGGGTGCTCTATCATTTTTTGCAATAATCCTAGCGCCAAAACCAATAATTTTTCCACTATTATTATGTATAGGAAAAATAATTCTTCCACGATAATTATCGGCTAATTCATTATTCCGATTGGCCACCAATCCGGTTTTTACTAATAATTCCGGATTGAATTGATTGGCCAGTAATTCTTTGGTAAGATGATCTCTGCCTTCAGGGTTATACCCAATTTGAAATTTGGTCAATACATCTTCTCTAAATCCTCTTTCTTTTAAATAAGAAAGCGCAATCTGTTCACCTTCTTCTGTATTAAATAAAACGTTGGAAAAAAACTTTTGAGCAAAATGATTAATCGCATGTAAACTATCTGCAACTTGAAATTGCTGAATCTGTTCTGGTGTTTTCTGCGTTTCTTCTATTTCAATATTATACCTTTCTGCCAACCACCTCAACGCCTCCACATAGCTATACTTTTCATGTTCCATTAAAAAAGTAATACTATTGCCACTCTTTCCACAACCAAAACATTTATATATTTCTTTAGCAGGAGATACTGTAAACGAGGGCGATTTTTCTCCATGAAACGGACAAAGGCCTAAGTAATTAGTACCTCTTTTTTTTAGTTTGATGAATTCACCAATGATATCTATAATATCTATTCTATTGGTAATTTGCTGTATCGTATTAGGAGAAATCATATTGTATAGATCGTACTGTAAAAATAGGTAGAGTTAGGACTTGGTGATCAAATAAATAAATATTATTGAAAATTTAGGCAAAGTAATTATTTTTAAGCATGCTTAAGAAAGAAAGACACGCATTTATAATGCAACAAATTAATATCCATAACAAAGTGCTTTCTGCAGATTTATGTATCCAATTAAATGTTTCAGAAGATACAGTAAGAAGAGATTTACAAGAGCTTACAGAAGAGGGCAAACTAATTAAAGTTCATGGTGGTGCTTTGTCTAAGTCTTTTCATGTAACGATTGAAAGAAATAATGTGTATGCATTGCCAGAAAAACAAATCATTGCTAAAAAAACAATTCCATTACTTAAAAATGGGATGTTAATTGTAATATCTGGTGGTACAACTATGCGAGAATTGGTTAAACTATTGCCTCCCGATTTATCTGCCACTTTTGTTACTGCCAATGTGCCCATTGCACTCGAATTATTAGATCATCCCAATGCCGAAGTTATATTTTTAGGTAACAAATTATTAAAAAGTGCCCAAATGGCCGTAGGAGCCGAAGTAGTCAATAGATTGAGCCAAATACGGGCAGATATTTGCTTATTAGGCACCAATAGTATTGATCCAGATTTTGGTATCACCGATTTGGAGTGGGAAATTATTGAAGTTAAAAAAGCAATGATCAATTGTGCCGATAAAGTTATTTCATTGTCTATTGCCGAAAAACTAAATAGTACCAAACGTTTACAGGTATGTACCCTCGATAAATTAGACTTATTGGTCACCGAATTAATGCCAGATGATCCATTATTACAACCCTTTATTGATAAAGGTCTAGATGTATTATAAAAATATTATATGTAAATGCTTTTAATTGCATTTTTATCCCCAATAAAATTTGTTTTACCATTATTTTAATATATTTAACTTTTAATTAAAGAATTTTAAAGCGGTTATTTGCGTGATTATGCAAGTTTCCGAGTAACCAGAACTAAACAACAATATTTATGAAAAAAATGCTAAGCTTGACAAAGTCAGTAATGGTTTTACTGTTTTTGTTCTCGCTACCTATTTATGGGCAAAGTCAAACAATTTCCGGTACAGTACTGGATGCTGACAAAAAAACACCTTTATCTGGTGTTACCATTAAGGTTGTAGGAACAAATACAACAGAACAAACAAAAGACAATGGTTCTTTTTCAATTAAAGCCAACAAGGGACAAACTGTATTAGTTAGTTATATTGGTTATGAAAGTCAGCGTGTTGCTTTACGTGATGGCAATTTGTCTATTTCTTTAAAAAGTTCAGTGAATGAATTGGAAGAGGTAGTTGTGGCAATGGATATAAAAAGAAAACCAAGAGAATTGGGTTATTCTGTACAAAAAGTTACAGGTAAAGATATTGCTGAGAGCCAACGTGAGAACTTTGTGAACAGCTTACAAGGTAGGGTAGCAGGTGCTTCTATCACTTCAACTGGTGGTCAGGCTGGTGCTTCTTCAAATATCGTATTAAGAGGTTTTAACTCAATGGCTTTAAGTAACCAACCATTATTTGTAATTGATGGGGTAATTGTTGATAACCAAACTGTGAACGAAACCAGCAACGGTGGTTCTCAATTGGGTTTAGCGTCTGATAAACCAAATAGATCTAACGACTATACCAATCGTATTGCCGATGTGAATCCGAATGATATTGAAAACGTAACTGTATTAAAAGGACCAGAAGCCACTGCATTGTATGGTAGCCAGGCAAGTTCAGGTGCAATTGTTATTACTACTAAAAAAGCAAAAGCTACTGGCAAAATTGTTGTTAATTACGACAACAGTTTTAGGATGCAAAAAATCAATCGTTTCCCAAGTTATTCTAACATGTACGGTCAAGGAAATTTTGGGCTAACTGACAAAGCAGTTTTTTCTTATTTCGGACCAGCAACTACTGCTGATAATACTATATACGATAACGTTAAAACATTCTTCCAAACTGGTAAATCTCAAACACATAATATCAGTTTAGAATATGGTAAGAAAAATACTTCTTGGAGATTATCTGGATCTGCATTCAATCAATTAGGTGTTGTTCCTAACAATACTTATAATAGATACAATTTCCGTTTATCTAATACCACTAAAATTGGTAAATACATTGATGTATCTCCTGCAATTTCTTACATCAACAGCAATAACCAAAAACCTTTGAGAGGTGCAGGTGGTTATTTGTTGAATTTGATGTTATGGCCAATGGATAACAACATCAACAATTTTGTTGATTCAAATGCGCAAAAAATTAAGTTAGGTAATAATGAATTTGATAACCCTTTATTTAGTGCAAACAATAACAGGAGTTACGATAAAACAGATAGGGTACTTACTACTTTAGGTATTAATATTAACCCAACATCTTGGTTGTCTATTTCAGGTCGTTTTGGATATGATTATTACAGATCTACAGGTTATACAATCATTGATTCTTTATCATCTTTAGCATTAACCACTAAAGGTTCTCAAGATAATTATTACCGTAATTATTATGGATATAACCATACTATTACTGCTACAGCTAAAAAAACAATTGGTGATTTTAGTGCCAGAGTAATGGTAGGTAATATGTGGCAAGATTATGAGACACAAATGTATGCTGTATCAGGATTTTTTGTAAAAGGTGATTACCGTTTTGCAAGTGATAGTAATAATATTGGAAATACAGGAAGAACCAGATTGAGTAATGCGATCAGAACTGGTGGATATAACTTAAGCATTAGCCGTCAAAATGCATATTTTGGGGAAGCAGCATTAAGCTATAAAAACTTAGCATTCTTCTCTTATTCTCATCGTTTTGAAAATTCTTCTATTTTCCCTGCCGATTATAGAAACTACAATTATCCTGCAGGTAGTATCAGCTTTATCATGTCTGATATCTTCCCTCAAATTAAAAAAGGTAATATAATCAATTACTTTAAATTAAGAGGATCATTGGCACAAACAGCTAGATCTAGTTCACCGTATGCCAACCAATCAGTATTCAACTTTGCTTTATCTAGTGGTGGTGGTAATACGTATGCATTTAACAACAACAACTATTATCTAGAACCAGAACGCCAGAAAACGTATGAAATTGGTACTGAATTTAAATTATTCAACAATAAAATTGGCTTGGATGTAACGTATTACAATACGTTGAATGAAAAGCAAATTGCTGAAAACTTTAGAGCAAGTTATGCAACAGGATATGTATTAAATACGTTAAATGTTGGTTCAACTAGAAATACTGGTATTGAAATTAGTTTAGATGCGAGCCCTATTCAACATAAAAATTTTGGATGGAATTTCCGTTTGAATTTCAACAGAATGAGAAATGAAGTATTGTCTCTACCTGCTAACGTTCCGGAATTTTATATTTCTGATACCTGGTTATATGGTAGCGCAAGAGGTGGTTTAATACAAGGTGGTCCAAGTACAAGTATCACTGCTTGGGGTTACCAAAGAAATCTTAATGGAGATATATTAATTGATCCGGCCAATGGTTTACCATTAGTTGATCAAAACTTTAAAGTTAGAGGAGATAGAAACCCTAATTTCACTTTAGGTATTCTCAATAACTTCAGGTACAAAAATTGGACGTTAAGTATGCTTTGGGATTTAAAAGTTGGCGGAGACATATTTAATGCTACTGATATGTTCTTAACTATAAGAGGTAAGAGTACCAGAAATGATGATAGAACTGTTAGTAGAATTGTTAACGGCGTATTGAATGATGGTCTTCAAAATACGGCTAACCCTACTAAGAACACTATTGTTGTTAGACCTTATGACTTACAGGCTTATTATACTTCAAGAATGCCTGAAGAAGAATTCATCCAAAAAAATGTAAACTGGTTAAGATTAAGAGACCTTACCTTAAATTATGCAGTTAATCCGAAAAGTATTAAAAACTTATCGTTCTTAAAATCATTGGGCTTCTTCGTAACTGGTAATGACTTGATTTTAATTACCAATTATTTAGGTGCAGATCCTGCTGTTAACGGAAATACTTCTGGAACACGTGGTGTAGGTGGTTTTGGCTTTGATTATGGAAATATTGGTACACCTATTAGTGTAAACCTTGGTTTAAAAGCTGGATTTTAATTTTACACCAATTAACTTAAAACGAATAAAGTATATTTTATGAAATATAAATTTTTTAAAACCTTCTTTCTAATTGCAACGATTGCTTCAATGTTATCTTGCAGTAAGAAAATTGACGAAGCATACCAAAATCCCAATGCCGATGTTAAAGTTCCAGTTGAAACTTTACTCGCTCCTATAGTTGCCAGTATGGTTGGTAATACTGCATACCATGGTCCTGCTAATGATATGAGATTTATTGGTCGCTATATTCAAAACTGGCAAATGTCTACTTCTGGAGATGTTTACGATCAAATGGGTTACACAGCTGCATCAGATAATGCTGCTTCAACTTGGCGTACACACTATTACGATTTAGGCCAAAACTTAATGAATATGATTAAGTGGGCTGAAGAAGAAAAGAAATGGGATTATGTAGGTGTTGGTCAAGCTATTTTTGCTTGGAGCTGGTTAACCATGAGCGATTACTATGGTGAAATTATTTTAAAAGAAGCATTTAATACCAGTCAACTTACATTTAAATATGATACTGAGCCTGAAGTTTATGACTATGTTCGTCAATTATGCTTCAAAGCCTTAGATAATTTAAATAAGACTGGTGACGGTGTTAGCTCAGCAAATCTTGCTAAAGGTGACCAATATTTATACAATGGTGATGTAAATAAATGGAAGAAATTTGTAAATGGAATTCTAGCCAGATCATACAATCACTTGAGTAACAAAACATCTTACAAGCCTGATTCTGTAATTTATTACGCTAACTTATCAATTCTAACCAATGATGATAATGCGAGTTTAAAATACATTGCTACAGGTAGCAATAGAAGTGCTAATTACAATGGCCCTTTTAGTAATAATGGAATTGGTTCCTTCCGTCAGAGCGAATACAGTGTAAAATTAATGACTGGTGCAAATTCTGCTTTTCCTGGTGTACAAGATCCAAGAAGATGGTATATGTTAAAACCAAATCCTAACGGAACATTAATTGGTGTTCAGCCCAATAAAGGTGTTACTGCAATTACCAACGTTAATGACAGACCTAATAATTTTTATGGTAGTACCAACACTACAACAGCTGCACCAGCTGGTGGGTTAGATACTGGATGTACTTATATTTTTAAGAATTATGCCGAATCACCCATTTTAACTGCCAGCGAAGTTAAATTTATGATAGCTGAAGCTGCTTTAAGAAAAGGAGATCCTGCATTGGCTGCATCTGCTTATAAAGATGGTATTCGATTAAATTTCGATATGTTAAGTAGTAAATATAGCGATGGTATTCCTTCCGCTAAATTAATAACTACAGCAACCAGAGACGCTTATATAGCCAATCCAGTTGTTGTTCCTGCTCAGTTAACTTTATCGCACATTATGTTGCAAAAGTATATTTCATTATGGGGTCATGGTATTTTAGAAACTTGGGTAGATATGAGAAGATACCATTATAACGTTGATAAAGATCCTGTAACTGGAACACCTGTTTATGCTGATTTTACCATTCCTACTGGATCAAATTTATATGTTGATAATGGTGGTTTACCTGTTTACAGAGTACGTCCAAGATATAACTCAGAATATGTATGGAATATGGCAGAATTAATCCGTATTGGTGCTGATAAAGCAAACTATCATACTAAGGAAGGTTGGTTCTCGCAAAAGTAAATACACAATAAACTTATACAATGAAAAAAATTATAACATATACATTATTAATAGCATCAGGTATGATGTTGTTAACAGCTTGTACAAAACAGACTGATCTTGTTGCTAATTACACATTAGGAAGTGATAAAGCTTTCGTTAGAGTGATACATGTAGCACCTAGTTTCAGAACATTTTATAATGCACCCGATTCACTTAATATCTATGTTAATTTCAATAGAGTAAGTAATACCTTTATATCATTCGGAGGTCAATTCCCCGTTTCAGGTACTACTCAAAATGGATATTTTGGCGTTAATCCTGGTGTTAATAATCTTACTTTCTCTTTCGGTGGAAAACTTAAGGAAAATGGAGATTCTATTCCTTTTTCTTTGTCTGACAGATCATATGCAAAAGGTAGTTATTACTCAATCATAATAACTGATAACTATTATTCGAATGTTGATTCTGTAAAGATGATATTAGAAGATAAGTTTACCACTCCAAACAAAAGTAATTACAGCATGCGTTTTGTTCATGCAGTATTAAACGATACAGCTGGCAAAAATATTGATGTTTATTCTAAGAGAAGAGGAGCTAATATTGTTTCAAATATTAAACCTGGCCAAGTGGTTGATTTCCAAAATATTCCACTTGAATCAACTGCAAGTGATACACTATTTGTTAGAAGAGCAGGTACATTAAATGTACTATCTACTCTAAATGGTGCATCATTTACTGATCAGCGTGTTTATACAATGATTTATAGAGGTGATGGTAAGTTAACTTCCGGAACAAAAGCCCGTTCATTAGCTACCTATATTCACTAATACAAGTTAATAACTGATTTAACTTAAATAAAAAAACCAACTGTTAATGGCAGTTGGTTTTTTTATTTTGATTCGGTTAAAAAACTATTATTGGTATTGTTCAGTAAATATTTTATCAATAACATTCCAACCAATTATAAATAAAAAAAGAGTTACAATTATGTAACTCTTTTTTAGTGTGACCGCGTTAGGATTCAAACCTAAAACCTTCTGATCCGTAGTCAGATGCTCTATTCAGTTGAGCTACGCAGCCTTAATCCCCTAAGGGGCTGCAAATATAAAACAATAATTATTATTATCAAAATATGTAGGCAATTTTATAGTCCATAAATATCTGCCGCAGATTTTTCTAAGATTTTATCTGGTAATATATTCGCAAAAAATCGAGCCATTTTATTAATAAAACCGGGCACAACTTCCGCCTTACCAGCCAAAATACCCTTAATACTTATTTTAGCTACCGAAACCGGATTCATATTGAACTTTTTAGCCATTTTTACCGCTTTCTCATTTGTTACATTGGCTCTAATAGCAAACTGGGTGTCCGTAGCTCCCGGACAAACACAAGTTACACGTACGTTGGTTTTTCTTAATTCATACGCTAATCCTCGGCTAAAACTCAATACAAAAGCTTTACTAGCTGCATAAATATTTAGGCCTGGAACGGATTGATAAGCAGCACCACTGGCTATATTTCCTATATATGCTCGCTCCATTTTTTTCAACAATGGTAAAAATAAATAAGTTAGGCTCACCAAACTATTCATATTTACTTGCATCATTTGTAAATGCTCCTCCAATGTGTAGTCGTCTATTAAACCATTTAAACCGTAACCTGCATTATTGATTAATATACTTATTTTAAAGCCATTAGAAGTACTCCAATTAAATATCTCATTGGCTGATGTTGGTTTTGCCAAATCAATAGCTAAATAAGCTGTAGGTACGTTATACTTTGCAGCTAATTGAGTTGCATATTCTTCTAGTAATTCGGCGCTGCGGGCTACTAATAAAATTCCATAACCTTTTTGAGCTAATTCGGCAGCAATGGCCTTGCCTATTCCCTTACTTGCTCCAGTAATTAATGCATAGTGCTTATCCATAATCTACTATTTTAATTGATTATACATCATTAAAAAAGTCAACCGGGGTTGACTTTTAAATACGTTCGTGTACTTTTTATCTAGGAACTTTTGCCGACAATTTATGATAAAATGGGGTTTTACTATTTTCATCTTTAGGCATATATTTTCCAGTAATAATTGGCACATACATTACTCTTCTTCTAGATGCTTCTCCTATTAGTGGTGATTGTTTAACACGATGCCAAGTTCTGCCATCATGCACGGTTAAATCCCCCGATTGTATATCAAAACCTACTTCACGCTCATCATCAGAATTGTCTATGAAATACTTTTTGCCAAATAATAATTTAAGTACACTTTGTTTATGTGTTCCTGGTAATACCCTTAATCCGCCATTGTCAAATAAACAGGTATCTAAATGTATACCAACATTTAGCATTGGCATAATTTTTTGGCCTAAGAACAAATCTCTGGGACTATCTGTATGCCATCCCATTTGTGTAAATGTACTATTAGGGGTATTAATATAATTATTAATAACTAAACCATCTTTTTCATTTTCACCAACCCTACCTTCATAAGGTTTTAAGAGGGAAGTTAATGCACTTAAACGCATATCTCCAAGCAGTTGATGCAATGGTTCACTGAACAATGAACTAAAACATAAGCGTTGTATAGTAGGAGAGCCATCTTCATTTTTCCCAAATTTCAATGGAATACCGTTAACTTTATCTCTACCTTCATTCAGCCAATTTTCTTCAATTCTTTTCAATTCGCTAATACATTCATCAACTTTCTCTTTTGTTAAAAAATTCCTGAAGATGATAACACCATGCTCATTAAAAAAATTGAGTTGCTCGTCGGTAATTTTTTCTCCTAGTTTAAAATCACATTCCCATTTTTTCATCCTTCCATTAACTTTAAAATAACAATTAGTTAATACTATATTTTTGTTTTGGTAAAAATATACTTACAAATGTACAAAATACTGCAAATACCCACTTGTTTTATCTGAAATAATATATTTATATTGACAATACATATTAATTTACAACTTCATGAAAATCAAATTTTTAGTAATATTCATATGTTCTGGAGGCTTGTTTTTACAAGCTGTTTCTCAATCTGATTCAAGTAGAAAATCTACTCATGTTGTTTTCCCTATTTTAGCTCGTTCTATAGAAACTGGTTGGGATGTAGGATTAGTAGCTTCTATTACATTAAAACCGCATAAATTAGATACAATTTCACGAACATCTAGTGCTCAAATCTTAGCATTGTATTCTCAATATAAACAATTTGTTGCTGCTATAAATGGCACTCAGTACTTTAAAAATGAAAAGTACATTTTAGCAGAACAAATATCCTTCAGTTCATTTTATGATAAATTCTGGGGAATGGGCAACCATTCACTCGATAAAAATGAAGAATCCTATACGTATAAGCAATATTATACCTATTTACATTTAATGCGAAAAATTGCCCCTAACTTCTTTGTTGGTGGATTATTTGAATTTCAACAATTATGGAATATCAATTATTTGAAAGGTGGACTTTTTGACCAAGAAAGCATAATTGGCCGGAATGGCTATAAAGTAGCTGGTATGGGCGCCAGTGTAACGTTTGATTCCAGAAATAACGCGTTTTCATCCAATAAAGGATTGTATGCTCAATTGTATTTCAATCATTTTAATTCGATAATTGGATCTGATGAAAATTTCACCTCAGTGGTTCTAGATTGCAGGAAATACATCCCAATCACAAAAAATAATGTACTAGCCCTCCAACTGTATAGTTTTAACAATATAGGCACCAATATTCCATTAAGAAGTATGGCGTCTTTAGGTGGTGCTAATAGAATGCGTGGGTATTATGAAGGTCGTTACAGTGATAAACAATGCTTTACTTTTCAAGCAGAAACAAGATTTCCTGTTTATAAAAGATTTTCTATGGTAACATTCGGTGGAATGGGGGCAGTTGCCAACCAATTACGGCAATATTCTTTAAATGATCTTAAACTCTCTTATGGAATAGGGGCTAGATACGCAATTAATAAAACTGAAAAATTAAATATTAGAGTTGATTATGGAATAGGCAATGAAAATACACGAGGATTTTATCTTCAAATAGGAGAGGCGTTCTAGCCCGCTGCTATTTTTTTGCCTGCTAAATAAATAGCATAAGTAAAAAAATAGGCTGCAATAACATCTATCGTATAATGAATGTGTTGTATTAGTACCAATATTGAAATGAATAGGGTTGTTATTCCAGTAATTATTTTTTCTTTTTTCCCTATTAAGGTTAAAAACATTAAAAATTGTGTAGCTGTATGCCCTGAATAAAAAAGATCTTTTTTAATAAAAACATTTGTCCCCCCATAAAAAATACTACTTATCGGATCTTTTAATTCTATTAATCCAATTGGTGGATCTAATGGAAAAACGGAAATACTAATGATCCTGGATATGCAAAGCAGTAAAAAGGACAGTAAAAATTGTAAAAATAGTAGCGGACTTTTCAATAAATGATAGATCAATAAGAGTGCGGTTGACCAGATTATTACAAATATAGGTATCGATAAATCTATAGCAGGAATTCTGGCTAGTACCCAATCATTTAATACAATGCCTGATCTTAATTCAATGAATGCAAAAAATTTAGGAAAAGAGGTTAATATGCATAGTAATAATGCTGATCCAACAATTGTTTTTTGTCTAAATGCAGGTTTCGCCCATGCTGTTTTCCAAGACAGCGCTAAGGTTTTATTTATTTCTTGTCGATCCATCATAAAAAATAAAACGCCTGTGAATTATGCAGGCGTTTTATCGGAATTAATTGTTTATTAATAATGCCAACGGACAAAAGCCTCCATAGCAGCGTATTTTGTTAATCCAAGGTCTGCATATAAATTGGCTGTATTGGCATTTCTTTCTTCTGCGCGTTGCCAAAACTCTCTACTATCTGCCCCTTGAAATGGAACCGAGTCTTTTTGTGATTGATGAATAAAAATACCAAATCTCTTTTTCTTCACCTGATCGGGGCTCATAGGAATGGCCATTTCTATTTCGGCAATATCCCATTCTTGCCATGCTCCTTTGTATAACCAAACCCAACAATCTTTAACCCAAGGATCACCCGCCGCTTTTAATCTTTTCATCGCCTCAAAAATGGCTTCTAAACAAACTTTATGTGTGCCATGTGGGTCTGCTAAATCCCCAGCACAATAAACCTGGTGTGGTTTGATTTTTCGCAACAATTCCATCGTTAATAGAATGTCTTCTTCACCTAACGGCTTTTTCTCAATAGCACCTGTTTCATAAAAAGGTAAATTCATAAAGTGGCAGCGGTCTTCCGACAAACCAACGTATCTACAAGTAGCTTTGGCTTCTCCTCTTCTAATTAAACCTTTTATAGCTCTAATATCACTCGTATCGATTTGTTCTTTTTTCTTGCCTGCAATAAATTCACGAGCAGCTTGTAATTGTGCTCGGCTTTTACTATTGTCTATGCCAAACATTTCCTCAAAACCTACTGCAAAGTCAATAAAACGAGTGACAAATTCATCTGTTACTGCAATATTGCCGCTGGTTTGATAGGCTACATGTACTTCATGGCCTTGATCATGTAATCGCATAAATGTACCCCCCATACTGATAATATCATCATCGGGATGTGGCGAAAAAATTAAGCATCTTTTTGGATGTGGTTCACTACGTTCAGGATGCGCAGGAATTACAGCATTTGGCTTGCCGCCCGGCCAACCAGTAATACTGTCGCGTAATAGGTAATAAACCTGCAAATTAATTTCGTAAGCATCTCCTTTTTCTACTAATAAATCTGAAAGTCCATTTTCAGTATAATCCAGTGAGGTTAAACTTAAAACCGATTTATTTAATTTAAGCGATAAATGAACAACGGCTCTCTTTATCATAGCCTCCGTCCAAATACATTCACCTGTTAACCAAGGCGATTTAATTCTGGTGAGTTCAGTTGAAGCTGGTTCATCTACAACAAATGTACAGTCGTTGTGTTGTTGTAAAATACTTGCAGGGATCGATTCGGTAACATGCTCTTCAACTGCTTTTGCAACAATTGATGCTTTATTACCCCAAGCCATTAGTATGATTTTCTTAGCTTTCAGTATCGTCCCAATACCCATGGTTACAGCTAAACGGGGCACTTTAGAAATGTTAGCAAACTCATAAGAATTGGCTATTCGGGTAGTATTGTCTAAGTTAACCAATCTGGTTTTTGAAAGTATACTTGAGCCAGGTTCATTGAATCCAATATGACCATTCAAGCCAATACCTAAAATTTGTAAATCTATACCACCTGCGTCTTCAATTGCTTGTTCATATGATGCACAATATTTTTTCATTTCCTCCTTTGGAACATTTCCATTTGGCAAATGAATATTAGCTGGATCAATATCTACATGACTAAATAAATGTCGATGCATAAAACTCCAATAGCTTTGATAGGCATCTTTATCAATTGGATAATATTCATCTAAATTAAATGATATTACATTTTTAAAACTCAACCCTTCTGTTTGGTGCAACTTAACTAATGCAGCATAAAGACTAATAGGAGTGGATCCTGTTGCTAAACCTAACACACATTTTTCTCCTTTAGAAGCCTTATCTCTAATTAAGTCTGCAATTTGTTTGGCAACAAAAGCGGCCCCATCTTTACTGTTTTTGTAAATCTTTACATCAATTTTTTCAAATGAATCAACCATTATTAATCATTTAAGTTTGGAGAGTATGAACAAATTTAGCTATGTTTTGACTTTATTTTCAATAAAATGAAGAAAAAAAGCAAAAAAACGCAATTATTTTGCGGGTTTATTATAATTAAAATTTAACCATTCGTACCGTTTGTATTGAACTTGCATTCTTTGTTGAAAATTCAACCAGTCACGACTTTCTTTTGTACTCCAAAGTATTTCGCATAGTGCGCTTAATCGAGGAAACAGCATGTATTCTGCTTTACTTGGATTATTAATGTATTCAGTCCATAAATTAGCTTGCGCACCTAATACATACTTTTCCTCTTCCTTGGTTAAATCTTTTGGTATTGGCTCATAACTATATACTTTTTGTAAATTAGTATATCCACCAATTGTAATTGAATCTTCAGGATTATTTTGTGCGTGATCAAAATAAACCCATTCACCCGGAGTCATTATCACGTTGTGTTTTTGTTTGGCAGCTTCAATGCCACCTTTTTCTCCGCGCCAACTCATCACCGTAGCATTGGGGGCTAATCCACCTTCCAAAATCTCATCCCAACCGATTAATTTTTTCCCTTTGCTGTTGATGAACTTTTCAATTCTTTGGATAAAATAGCTTTGTAAAGCATGTTCATCTTTTAGGTTTTTATCTTTAATAAGTTGTTGGCAAAATGCCGACTTTTTCCAAGACTCTTTCGGACATTCATCGCCTCCAATATGTATGTATTTAGAAGGAAATAGTTTGGTTACTTCATTCAATACATTTTCAAGAAATGTAAATGTGTATTCAGTTGGCGCAAATACATCTTCATGTACCCCCCAAATTTGTTGCACTTGCTTTCCTACAGTAGATCCGCTCCAGGTAGTCTTTGCCGGATATGTAGTAGATGCTAATGGGAAACAGCTTAATTCAGGGTAAGCCGCTATTGCAGCAGATGAATGACCAGGTAGCTCAATCTCTGGAATAACTTCCACGTATCTATCTGCAGCATATTTAACTATTTCTTTTATTTCTTCTTGTGTATAAAACCCTCCATACACTTTATCCGTATTACCAGTACCAGGGTATCTTCCAATGAGCGTACCATTTCTAAATGCTCCTACAGAAGTTAATTTAGGGTATTTTTTTATTTCAATTCTCCATCCTTGGTCATCGGTTAAATGCCAATGAAATTTATTCATTTTGTGATAAGCAATGAAATCAATGAATTTTTTAATAAACGATACACTAAAAAAGTGGCGACTAACATCCAACATTAATCCACGATATTCAAATCGAGGGCTATCATCAATCACCATTTGTTGAATGGTAATTGGCGAGGTTTTTGAAATTGGTAATAATTGAAAGAGCGACTGTACCGCATAAAAAACACCTGCCTCATTATCGCCCCCAATATAAATATGGTCACTATTAACCTCTAAATGGTATGCTCCTTGAAATGGATGATCAAGTCTATCAAAATTTAAAACAATATTTCCTTTAATAGCCCCATTTTTAACGATAGGTAATTTAAAACCATATTTGTTTTCTATAAATGATTGTAAGAGCGCAGCTATTTTATCTAAATTACTACCAGCTAACGCTATTTTAGTTTTGGGGGTAATAGAAAAATTTCCCTCTTTTAATTGTAAAGAAGTTGGTTTAGGAATGATTGATATTTCTTGAGCTCTTAATTGAGATACTCCGAAAATAAATAATAAAATTAAAATCTTTTTCATATTTAATAATCTGGTTTAAGCAATGCTTGAAATTAAAAAAGATTCTTCAAGTGAAGAATCTTTTTTATAAACATCATCTATTATATATGTTAGTTAACCTTAGTTAGTTTAATTAAATTAGTCGGCAAATGTAATGAAACTGGTGTACTGCCTGTATTTACTACAACATCCCCCGATTTAATAAAACCTCTTTCTTTTAAAATATCTATTTGGTCTTGTACAATCTCATCAACACTTTCTTCTTCTGTATAATGAAAAGCACGTACACCCCAGCTTAAACTTAATTGATTTACGAGAGATTTTTCTTTGGTGAAAATATACAATGGTGAATAAGGTCTGTAACTACTCAACATAAATGCAGTATATCCGCTCTGTGTCATGCCTATTAAAGCGCTCGCTTCTACATCATCAGCTATCTTACAAGCATTATAGCAAATTGCATCACTATGAAATGATGGAGAGTGGGGTTGTGGTTTTAAATCTGCTTCTCTATTATATCTATATTCTTTGCGTTCAACTTCAGCAATAATTTTACGCATGGTTTGTACCACTAAAGTTGGGTAATTACCAGCAGCTGTTTCTCCACTCAACATTACCGCATCAGCGCCTTCTAAAACGGCATTGGCTACGTCGGTAATTTCGCTACGGTTAGGTTTCACCCTTTCCATCATGCTTTCCATCATTTGAGTTGCAACAATTACAGGTTTCGCTCTATGAATACACTTACGAATTAATTCTTTTTGTATTAATGGGATTTGTTCTACAGGTAATTCAACTCCCAAGTCACCACGAGCAACCATAATACCATCACTTTCTAAAATAATATCTCTAATATTAACTAGCGCCTCTGGCTTCTCTATTTTAGCGATAATTTTAGTCTTACTATTTTTCTCGTTTAATTTTTCACGAAGAATAACGATATCGTTTACACTTCTTACAAAGCTTAGTGCAACCCAATCACATTTTTGTTCAATGATAAAAGCTAAATCTTCAAGATCTTTTTCGGTTAGTGCTGGTAATGAAATTTTAGTATCAGGTAGATTAATTCCTTTTTTTGAAGATAAAATACCGCCTAATGTTACTTGTACTTTAACATCCCCATTTTTTTCGATACTTACAACTTTTACTTCTAATTTACCATCATCAATCATAATCACATTACCCAGTACAACATCACCAGCTAGGTTAGGGTAGGAGACATATATTTTTTCTAAGGTGCCAACACATTTTTCATTGGTAAATGTTAATATATCGCCTTCCTTCACTTCCAATGCATTATTGGCAATTTCACCCACTCTTAATTTAGGTCCCTGTAAATCGGCTAAAATAGCTATGTTATAGGGTTCGGTACTATTGATATTTCTTATATGTTCTATGATGGATAATTTATCTGCATGTGAACCATGAGAAAAATTTAATCTGAAAACATTTACACCTGCCTTAACTAAATCAAGCAATTTGTCATATGTGTCACATGCGGGCCCAACAGTTGCAACGATCTTCGTTCTATGTGCAACATGGTTTACTCCTGCTTCCTTGTCCATATTCTTATGGAGGTATTTGTCTAAATTTTTTGACATTGTTTATCTATTAATAGTTATTTAAAATTAGCTGGCCAATATTTTAACGATGTTCAACCATTCGTTTGATATTTTTTGTTTGGCTTTAATGGCATTATCCAAAGGTGTATAATGCATTTTGTTGTTTAAAATACCCACCATCACATTATGTGTACCGTTTAATAAACATTCTACTGCCGAATAGCCCATTCTGCTGGCAATTAATCTATCTAAACACGATGGAGAACCTCCTCTCTGTATATGACCTAAAATACATACTCTAACATCTGCATTGGGTAGTCTTTCTTTTACAACAGCCCCAATTTCATTGGCACCTCCAAATTTTTCTCCTTCTGCTACTACCAAAATGTTGACCAGTTTTTTTCTTTTTTCTTTTTCAGAAAGAGCAGCAATCATTGCATCAATATCTGTTTTGGTTTCAGGTATAAGTATGTTTTCCGCGCCTGTGGCTATACCGCTGTGCAACGCAATATAACCTGCATCTCTACCCATTACTTCAACAACAAATAAACGGTCGTGGGCGTCTGCAGTATCGCGAATTTTGTCTATCGCTTCAACAGCTGTATTAACCGCTGTGTCAAATCCAATGGTAAAATCAGTACCAGCTATATCTTTGTCAATGGTACCAGGTAATCCTATACAAGGAATATCAAATTCATTGCTGAATTTTTGTGCGCCTTTAAAACTTCCATCGCCGCCTATAACTACTAATCCATTTATCCCTCTTTTCTTCAGATTGTCATATGCTTTTTTACGACCTTCAGGTTCAAAAAACTCTGTGCTTCTAGCAGTTTTTAAAATTGTACCTCCACGCTGAATGATATTGGCCACTGAACGTGAATCCATTGGCATAATGTCATCATCTATCATGCCATTATAGCCCCTTACTACACCATACATTTCTAGCCCATGGTATAAACCTGTTCTTACTACCGCTCTAATTGCAGCATTCATGCCAGGTGCATCTCCACCGGAAGTTAATACACCAATTTTTGTTACTTTTTTCGTTGCCATTGTATAATTTCAATTCGTCTATAATTCTTATGTATTCATTACTTACAAATTGTGTAATGCCTACACGGAGTCTCAAAAGTAAGCATTTGAAAATTAATTTCAATTTGTAATTACTGACAAGTTTTTTTGTAGCATTGTATCATGAAAATAATGGTGACAGGAGCAAATGGATTTTTAGCCCAACATTTATGTGTATTCCTTTCTGATAAAGGTTTTCAAACAATTGCTGTATCTAGGGGCCCACGAAAAATACCCCTTAGTAATAATATTTTTTATTACGATTTAGAACTAACGAACGTTAGTTCCGTAGCTGATTTTATACATAATCACCAACCAGATGTATTAATTCATGCAGCAGCAATGAGTAAACCAGACGAATGTAATAATAACCAGGAAAAATGTATTCTACAAAATGTAACCGTAACTGAAAATCTAGTTTATTTAGTAAAAAAATATGCAATTCACTTTATTCATATTTCAACTGACTTTATTTTTGGAGAAAATGGCCCTCATCACGAGGACCAGCTGCCAGATCCATTAAATTTTTATGGGGAATCTAAATTAATGGCAGAAAATATCATCAAAAAAGTATTAACAGATTTTACAATTGTAAGACCCGTATTTATCTATGGTGCTGTTTGGGAGGGGCTAAGAATGAGTTTTATACAATGGGTGCAACAAAATCTGCAAAATGGCCAAGCCATTAAAGTGGTAAATGATCAACAAAGAACACCTACATGGGCTGAAGATATCTGTGCGGGCATTTACCAAATCATTGTTTTGAAAAAATATGGAATTTATCATTTAGCGGGTAAAGACATCTGTACTCCTTATTCCATGGCGCTTACAGTAGCTAAAGTATTAAACCTAGATAGCCAATTAATTATCGAAGTAGATAGTACTAGTTTCCCAGAGCCAGTAAGAAGAGCCAAACAATCTGGTTTGACCATTCAAAAAGCGGTTCACGAATTAAATTATCAACCGCACTCGTTTGAAGAAGGGGTGAGAAAAAGTTTCGGATTATGATTTTAACGGCAAAAATATTTCTGCCATCATACATCTTGCACTTCCTCCTCCATTCATTTCTATATTGTTTATATTGGCATGTAAAATTGGATTAAATTGTTCTATTGCTTGAATTTGTGCATTATTTAAGGAGTGGTATGCTTGCGATGACATCACTAAATATCGCTGACCATCTTTATTATGAACTTGCAACATATTTCCTGCAAAACAATTCATTTGTGCGTAGCTGATTTCAATTATTTTTTTATTGTGTGCTGCTAAACTTTCTTTAACCATATTTCTTTCCGCCTCTTTTGATATTGAATCCAAGCAAATAACAGTGTATTCATCGGCCACACACATCATTACATTGGTATGATAGATGGGCATATGTTGGTCATCATTCGCAGTAAAAGATAATGGGCGGTATTTTAATTGTTCACAAAAATCATCAAATACTTTTTGGTGTGTTCTGTTCGATAAACAGGCATAGGCAATTCGATTTTCTCTGTCTAATACCATACTACCAGTGCCTTCTAAAAATAGCTCCTCGTTTTCGTAATGAGTAAAATCAAGTGTTTGACGAATGAGAAATTTTCGATCAATTGTTTGTATGATGGATGGTTTCCGTTCTTGTCTTCTGTTTTTTGCAAACATTGGGAATAAACATATTGTTCCATCTTCATGAAAAGATATCCAGTTGTTGGGAAAAATCGAATCGGGAGTATGGGGTAAAACTGTGTCTTTTATTACAGTTACATCTATTTGATGTTCGGTAAGTATAGACACCAATGAATTGAACTCCATTAACGCTTTTTCTTGTATGTTTTTTTCAATAGAATGTTGTTGAAAGCTATTGTTTACAGCAGTTTCTGGGTTAAATCCAAATTGAACTGGTTGTATCATTAATATATTTGAACAATGTTGCATAATTAATATTTTAGATTGACTCTCTGCATAGAGGCATGCTCATACAATGAAAACCACCTCTTGCACGCGATAATTCTGCTGAAGGCATTAAAATAAAAGTATCTTTTATCGAATCTGTTGTGATAATTCCTTCTTCTAATTGAGTTAATAAGTCTTTTACATGAATAATAGTGAAACCTGCATTTTTAAATGCTTCTGTTGTTTTATCATTTCTATCATACCCTAATACAACGCCTTCTTTTAGTGCTAATAAATTACAAGAATCTGTCCATTGTTCTCTTGCATTATATGGAAATTCATTATTACCAGAAAATATAAATTGTACTTCATCTGTACATTTCAAATCGATTTTACTAATGTCAATTAATAAATCTTCTAAGCTTTCAAAAGAAATTGGATTATCAGGATTGTGCTTATGAAATTGTAGGATCTTTATTTTTTCTTCTTTCTTTATTTCTAATATTTTCTCAATTATATTTTCATCTTCATGTTTAATTGATTTTCTCGAAAAATTCCCTAGCATAACCCATACATTTCTTTTTACTTGAGTAAATACCGTATCAATATGCATGTAATCTCTTTTCTTTGGAATCTTAATAATGGTAACTTTATCCATTAATCCCATTTCAAACATTGTATTGGTAATTTTAACTGCTGCTTCGGATGTAGTTCTTTCACTTATCCCAACCAATAAATGGTTGTCACTAACTACCATAATATCACCACCTTCTAAAGTTATTTTTTGTTCTTCTTCTTCTTTCGGTAATAAAAAATGTAAACTGCTTTCAGATAATTCTATGATTTTATCTTTGTATTCATTAAAGTAGGGGTGATTAAAAAAGATATATCTAGCCAATAATGCTTCCCGTGTTCTTGCTTTCTTAGCAGGCTTATTCAGTAAAATATGGTCTTTAATAGTGATGCCAATATCTCTAGTAAATATAAAATTGGGTATAGGTGCAAATATTAATTCTTTATTGATTGACGTGCCTGAAATAAATGTTTTAGCCAATTCGGATGGTTCATAATTCATTAATTCCTTTTGTGCTTCATAGGTACTTCCTTCAATAGCACAAACCGATGCTACTAACTTTAAACGTATTTCATGGTCTTTTAAAACTTCTGCTAATAACCATTCTAATTCAATTACTTTATCAGATTGAAAAAAATTTGGATTATTGGGTTTGTAAAAACATCTGTTCGAAGTTGTTGCATCTATTTCTTTTTGTTTGCCTTTTATTTTTTCAGGGTCTAAAAAATAAAGTAAAACTTTAGTGTAGTAATCGTACTCTTTTTTTCGAATCGTATCTAAATGAACTATGTCTTCAAACAACCAATCTTGTGCTTTTGAGGGCACTACTTTTCCCAAACCACTATCAGGACTATGCACCAGCAGTCTTTTCAATCTGCCTATTTCTGAGCTTACAAAAATTTTCATTTGTTTTACTTTTTTTAATCAACTTCTTAATACACAATCATTAAATTATTATGATTTAAGTGATGACAATATTTATTAATAATATGTAAATCTTCACAATCAATACATTCAATAATTATTTATGCTCATAGAGTAAGAATAATTATGGGTAATGGAATGAGATAAGAAAAAAACCAAACGAATTAGGTACTTAATGATCGGGCATTGAATTTAATCCTCGGTAAATCCAAGCTAAATGCGCTGTTAAAAAAGATATAGTAGAGCAATGATGCATAATAATGCAGCAATTTAAGCATTTATTGGATATAATGAAATTCCGTTTAATGTACCGATAGATTGAATTATTTTAAATCGAACAAACATATCTTCACTGTACCAATTCTCTTTTCTCGTTTGTTGTATTACACTGGCATGTTCTTTCATTTGATATGCAAAGTTTTTCATGGTTTTTTTATCAGTCCAAATACTAAAAGTGGCTTGCTTTATCCAAGGGATTTCGCCAATACCAACAGAAGTGATAAAACCATCTGCTTGCAACATTTTTTTTGCAACATGATCTACATTACCCCAAAATCTATTTAATTTATTCAATCGAATAGTAGCCCTCGTTAAAATACCAATTGGGCCATCGTAATCAGTGTGTTTAGCTAAGTTGCCAAAACATTTTTTTCCGTCCCACGTGCCGTGCCCTTCTATGGCTTCCATTTTAATGGTCCATTTTTCACATTTCCAAATATCCCACCATTTGTTAATCAATAAGGGCAAAGCTGTATCATCTAATTGGTTAGTATTATGAATAGTTAATACAGCCCATTGTTGCAAGTCGGGTATTTTATCGAATGTGCCATTTTTCCCACAGCCCATTAATTTCCAAAAATTTATCTCTTTATTCAACCAAAGTGGTAATCTAAATATGGCCATTGATAAAAAACCAGCCCAGCCAAAAAATTTGGGATACCTTACAATGGTTAGTGTAGTAATCATCTTCGAAAGTAAGCAATCTCTATAAATCAAGCCTTAACTTTTCTTTATCAAATTTTATTTAAATACATTTTGAGGAGATTTAATATTGTATTACCTTTGCAACTTCAAGAGCAAAAAAAGATTTTAAAATCTAGGTAGATAGAAAAGCCATACCCCACCAACGATTGCACAAATTACAACTACCTGCTCCAGAATTTAGTAAATTTTAAAAGTGAATAATATGAAAGGTGAAATTATGCCCGGTATTGTACAAATCGACAGTGCATTATTGAAAGAGTTAACAAATGAAGTAAAGGAAACATTGGCTACAGATGTGTTCAAAAGAACTGCTGCAATTCAACAAAAATCAATTAAAGTAGTAGATTTATGGAAAATACATAAATCCATGAAATCGGCAAATTTGCAATTTAAATCGAACTTCTAATATGAAAAGCCCGTAAGGGCTTTTTTTATTTATTCAATATTATGAATGGTTTTTATTGTTTCATAACTCTTTTTGGTATTTTGCAGTATAAATTTTCAGCCAACATTCATGGATAAAGTTTCTTTACGTTCCGATTACAAAAACAGACGTAATGCTCTTACAGATAAAGAACAACTAATTAATGATGATTTATTATTAATACAATTTCAGCAATTTAACTTTTCAGCCATTAATACTGTTATGTCATATTGGCCAATTGCCCATCAAATTGAGCCCAATACGCATCTTTTTACCCGGTATTTAAATCATATGCTCCCAAATTTATCATTGGTATACCCCAAAATTGTAGATCAAAATAACATGGAAGGGATTTGTACCAACAGTGATACAATATTTACTACCAATTCTTTGGGCATTACAGAACCAATTGAGGGCAAAATTATTGACCCTATTGAAATAGACCTGGTATTGGTACCACTCTTAATTTTCGACAAAATTGGTTATAGAGTTGGTTATGGTAAAGGGTATTACGACAGATTTTTAACCCAATGCAGGGATAATGTGTCTTTAATAGGATTTTCTTATTTCGAACCGGTTGATAAGATTACAGATACCCATGAATTTGATATACCTTTAACAATAGGAATTACTCCGAATAATATTTATGAATTCTAGGTCAATTTTTTTAAAATCATTTCGTGTTTTATTACTGCCATTTGCTGTACTTTATGGTTTAATTGTAAAATTTAGAAACAAATGTTTCGATAAAAAATGGTTTGCTTCATCACATTTTAATTTCCCCATCATTTGTGTAGGAAATTTAGCTGTTGGTGGAACAGGTAAATCGCCTATGGTAGAATACCTGATTAATTTGTTGGAACCTGATTTCAAAATTGCTACTTTAAGTAGAGGGTATAAACGAAAAACAAAAGGATATGCACTCGCTAATGAATATACTACAGCTGTTGAAATAGGGGATGAGCCGATGCAATTTTATTTAAAACATCCCAATATTTCTGTTGCAGTGGGCGAGGAACGAATTGTGGCAATACCTTATTTGTTACAAGATTGCCCGGATTTACAAGCCATTATTTTAGATGACGCATATCAACACAGAACAGTAAATGCTGGATTTAATATTCTGCTTTCTGATTACAGAAATTTATATGTGCATGATTTCTTTTTACCTACTGGCGATCTTAGAGATGAAAAAGTATCTGCCAATAAAGCCGATGTTATTGTAGTTACTAAGTGTCCCGCTGATCTTAGTTTAAATAAAAAAGAAACCGTTTTAACAGAATTAAAAGCCCTTCCTCACCAGAAAGTATTTTTTACAACCATAAAATATGGCATACCATATCATATTTACGATCATGCTGTTACACATAAAATTACGCAGGAAGATGAAGTTTTATTGGTATGTGGTATTGCCAATCCTAAACCTTTAAAAGATTTTTTATTAAAAAATACTCAAACTTATTATCAACTTGATTTTTCGGATCATCATATATTTACTATTGATGACTTAAAAGAAATTGTTCAATATTTCGAAACAATACAGGAACCCAATAAAATTATTTTAACTACAGAAAAGGATGCAGTTAGGTTAATTAAATTTAAAGATGAATTAGCCAATATCCCTTTATTTGTAATCCCAATAAGCCCTCTGTTTTTATTTAATGAAGGCCCTCAATTCGACAAAATGCTGGTGAACTTTGTACGCAATTTCACCTTTAATCCAGAATCATGAAGAAAAAAGATAAGTCTAAAACACAGCCTAAACAAAAATCAAAACAAAAACAAAAGGCCAAAACAATAGCCGTTCAAACAATAAAAGGATCGCTGGATGTTACTAGATCAGGTATGGGTTATGTAATTGTAAACGATGAATCGGGTGATATCCTGGTTAGACCAAACGATTTTAGTACTGCATTACATGGAGACGTTGTACGGGTAAAAGTGATTAAAGAAAGCCAGCGCACAGGTAAGAAAGAAGGGAAAATTGTAGAAGTGGTTTCGAGAAAACAAACAGAATTTGTTGGTCATATTCAATTGTCGGCACACCATGCATTTTTTGTACCTGATACCGAAAAACCAATGCCCGATTTATACATACCATTAACCGATATTAATGGCGCAAAACATAAAGATAGGGTGGTTGTTCAATTGGTTAAATGGGATAAGGAAGATAAAAAACCAGTAGGAAAGGTAGTAAGTGTCTTGTTGGCAGAGAATGAGAATGATGCAGCAATGAAAGAAATTCTTGCAGAAGCTGGTTTTCCATTAAGTTTTCCTTCTGCTGTTTTAGCAGAAGCGAATAATATTTCTGAAGTATTGTCTATTGAAGAAATTAGTAAACGTAGAGATTGCAGGGATATACTTACTTTTACAATTGACCCTGTAGACGCAAAGGATTTTGATGATGCTATTTCATTGAGAAAATTAGGGGAAGATAAATATGAAATTGGTGTACATATTGCCGATGTAAGCCATTATGTTTTGCCTGATACCGAATTGGATGAGGAAGCATATAAAAGAGCTACTTCTGTGTATCTACCTGATAGAGTAAACCCTATGTTGCCTGAAAAAATATCGAACGAATTATGTTCTTTAAGACCACATGAAGATAAATTCACCTTCTCTGCTATTTTTCAAATGAATGGCAATGGCGAGGTAAAACAGTATTGGTTAGGTAAAACAGTCATTCATTCTGATCATCGATTTACCTATGAAGATGTTCAAGAAATTATTGAAACCAAAAAAGGAATACACGATGATGCCATCCTATTATTAAATAGTATTTCACAGAAACTTAGAAAAAACAGGTTTAATAAAGGTGCAATTAATTTTTCATCTCAAGAAGTAAGGTTTAAATTAGATGAAAAAGGTACACCTATAGGCATTGTTGTTAAAGAAAGCAAAGAATCGCATCAATTAATTGAAGAGCTGATGCTATTGGCAAATAGAACAGTAGCAGAAAATGTAGCAAAAATTCATATTAATAAAAAAACTATTCCATTTCCATACAGGGTACATGATCAACCCGATAAAGAGAAACTTGCTCCATTTATTCAATATGCCAAGAAATATGGCCATGTTTTTGATGTTTCTACTCCACAAGCTATCGCAAAAAGTTTCAATACAATGTTGGCTGATGTACATGGAAAACCCGAACAACATGTATTAGAACAACTAGGTATTAGAACAATGGCAAAAGCTGTTTATACAACAGAAAATATAGGACATTACGGCTTGGCTTTTGAGCATTATTGCCATTTTACTTCCCCTATACGTCGTTATCCAGATGTGTTGGTTCACCGTGTACTTGAAACTGTATTAGCAGGTCAACCAATAATCGACAAAAAAATGGAAGAAAAGAGTAAGCACAGCAGTGAAAGAGAACGTGCTGCAATGGAATGTGAAAGGGCTGGTAATAAATACAAACAGGTTGAATTTTTAAAAGCACATGTAGGAGAAGTTTTTGAAGGAGTGGTAAGTGGTGTTGCCAGTTTTGGCTTTTTTGTAGAAACTGTAGCACACAAGTGCGAAGGATTAGTAAGTATAATAAGCTTAAGTGAATTCGATGATTTTAGATTAATTGAAAGTGAATATAGTTTAGTGGGAAGAAGAAGTGGAAGAACGTTTAAAATGGGTGATAAATTATCAATACGTGTAATTGCCGCGAATTTAGAAAAACGTCAATTAGATTATGAATGGGTTATAGGCGAATAGTGGGTGAATATTACCACCCACTTGCTAATACATCTGCAAGATGCATTGCTTTTAAATTGGCTCCCTTATGTTTAGAACACCCATCTATATGCATTAAGCAGCTCATATCGGTACTAATTAAATAATTAGCACCTGTTTCTTGTGCATTGGTTACTTTTTGATCTCCCATTGCAATACTTATTGGCTCAAATTTAACTGCGAAAGTGCCGCCAAAACCACAACAAGTTTCAACATCATTCATCTCAATTAATTCTAAACCTGTCACTTTACTCAATAATTGGCGGGGCTCATTTTTTATTGAACATTCTCTTAAGGCGGCACAGCTGTCGTGATAAGTTGCTTTTCCATTTAATACAGCACCAAAATCATCAATCTTCAATATATTGATTAAAAAATCAGAAAATTCAAACATTTTTGCAATTGTTTTTTCAACTTGCACTTTATGTAATGAATTTTCAAAAAGTTTACCGTAATTGTTTTTAACAAAACCTGTGCAACTGGCACTTGGGGTTACTACGTATTCCGCACCTTCAAAATCATGTAAAAATTTAGTGCAAACTTCTTTCGACTCAGTATGAAATCCAGCATTGAATGCAGGTTGGCCACAACAAGTTTGATTTTTATTGTAAACAACAGTACAACCTGCTTTTTTCAACACTTTTACCATGTTAAATGCTACATCAGGATAAAGTTGATCTATAAAACACGGAACGAATATGTGTACTGTCATAATTTACTCTGTTTATTTAAATGAACGATTTAAGACAATCATTTTTATGGCAGTTATGGCGGCTTCAGCACCTTTATGTCCATGTTTACCACCAATACGTTCCTTAGCTTGTTGCTCATTTAAAACTGTTAATACGCCAAATATTACCGGAACATGTATAGTGAGGTTCAACTGTAAAACGCCATCTGTTACTGCTTTACAAACATAATCGAAATGGGGCGTATCTCCTTGAATGATTGTGCCTAATGTAATATAGGCATCGGCTTTTTTTGCAGATAAATTATAATGGTTCTTTACAGCAAATGGCAATTCAAAAGCACCAGGAACAGTTAATACCTTGAACTTTATATCTTTTGCTTTTAAAACCTTTTTAGCGCCTTTTTCTAACTCGTTAATGATATGGTTATTCCATTCTGTTTTAACGATAACTACAAAGGCATCCTTTATTGTAGGGATGCCTTCATTTAATGCGATATTTCCAATTGATGCCATTATTGAACGCTTAGGTCATTTTTTTCAATACTTATTCTGTATATGTATTTATCAGCTTGAAATCCTTTATCAGTTTTAGGGAATTTAGCTTTTAATTCTTTATACAATTCCAAAGCGTCCTGTGTTTTACCAGTAGTTTCTAACAATAAAGCAGCACGGAATAAATATTCAGAAGAGTTGTTTTCATCTTTTTCAAATGTTGCAGCTGCTTTTTTGTAGGCAGATACCGCATCATCGTTTTTCTTTAATTCAGAATAAGCATCTCCTAAACAACCATATGCTAATAATTGAATCTGTTTAGCATCAGTAGAAAAATCCTTTAAATGCTTTACCGCATTGTCAAATTCGCCTAGTTTCAAATAGCTTATTCCAGCATAATAATGGGCTAAATTAGCGGCTTTGGTACCACCATAGTTGCTTATTACATATAAAACCCCTTTGCTTAAACCATCTCCATTTAATACCAATTTTGAAGAATCCATCGCAAAGTATTGTTCCGCTTTAAACAATGCTTCCGCTGCTTTTTCTTCTTTAGGTTTCATAATATATTCTTGGTAAACATACCAGCCACCACCAATAATAATTACTGCAGCAATTACAGTTAAAACAGGTTTTTTAAACTTATTCCAAGTATTCTGTGCATTTACTAAAACCTCGTTAACTTCTATTCCATCTTCGTGTACTTTGCTCATTTTATTTTTTATTCGTTAGGTTGTTAATATTTGTTTTCGTTTTACTACTAATGAATCATTCAATAAAGAATTAATCAATAATAAATGGATATGCTTGATCCATATATACGTCTTTTAATAACTCATCATCAGAAGGCCATGGACTTTCTTCTGCGAATCTTACTGATTCTTCAATAATATCATTGATTCTTTTATCGATTGCTTGTAAATCTTCTTGTTTACCAAAACCATTTTCTATGATAGATTTTGCAATTTTCATCAAAGGATCTTGTTCTCTATATTCATCAACTTCTTCCTTACTTCTGTATTTTTGAGGATCAGAAACAGAGTGTCCTTTGTAACGATATGTTTTCATTTCTAAAAGGGTAGGACCTTCGCCATCCTTGGCTCTTTTAGAAGCACGAGCAACTGCTTCATGAACTGCTTCAGGCGACATTCCATCGACCTTATCAGCAGGCATATCATACGCATCGGCTAGTTTAAAAATATCATTTACATTACTTGTTCTAGATACCGAAGTACCCATCGCATAGTTGTTGTTTTCACAAATAAAAATTACTGGTAATTTCCATAGCATTGCCAAGTTAAAACTTTCATGCAATAAACCCTGGCGTGCGGCTCCATCACCAAAAAAACAAAGCGTTACATTTTTAGTGCCTTTGTATTTTTCAGCAAAAGCTAATCCAGCACCTGTACCTATTTGAGCACCTACAATACCATGGCCACCAAAAAATTTATGCTCGGCACTAAAGAAGTGCATACTGCCTCCCTTACCTTTAGCACAACCAGTTGCTTTGCCATATAACTCGGCCATACAAGCATTGGCTGAAATGCCTTTAGCCAATGCTAAACCATGATCTCGATATGAAGTAATAAAAGGATCATCGGGATTGGTTGCAGATAAACATCCGGCAGCAATAGCCTCTTGTCCAATATACGCATGAAAAAATCCACGGATTTTCCCAGCCATTTTATACATCTCTTCGGATTTTAATTCAAACTGACGAATAAGCTGCATGAGCTCATACCAATAGAGATAAGTTTCTTTAGAAAATTTTGTTGGCACTGTTCAAAAATTTGAGGGCAAATATAAGGGTTAAAGTCGATAGTTTATTGTTTAAGCCTCTTGTAAAAATGGATAACCATATTCTGTAGGAGGATTGTATGTTTCTTTAATTGTTCTGGCACTTAACCATCTATATAAATTGAGCATACTTCCTGCTTTGTCGTTTGTGCCAGATGCTCTTGCACCTCCAAATGGTTGTTGACCAACCACAGCACCTGTAGGCTTATCATTTATATAAAAATTTCCGGCAGCGTTTCTTAACTTGTTGGTAGCCAATTCGATAGCAGCTCTATCTTGAGCAATTATTGCACCGGTTAATGCATAGTTTGATGTACCATCTACCAATTCCAAGGTTTTTTCAAACTGATCTGCTTTGTATACATATATCGTTAAAACTGGTCCAAATATTTCTTCACACATTGTAGTAGATTTTGGATCCTTTGTTTCAATAATGGTTGGTTCGATAAAATATCCCTTTGATTTACTGAAATTACCACCCGCAATAATCTTTACTTTTTTGTTTTTCTTGGCATTGGTAATATATCGTGTAATACTATTGTACGATTTTTCATCTATTACAGCATTCACAAAATTGGTAAAATCTTCTACAGTACCCATTTTCATTGAATCAACGGCAGCAATTAGTTTTCTTTTTACTTCATCTGCAATATTGCTAGGTATATATGCTCTTGATGCAGCTGAACATTTCTGGCCTTGAAATTCAAAAGCTCCTCTGGCTAATGCCGTTACAACGGTATCTATATCGGCCGATTTATGCGCTATGACAAAATCTTTTCCACCTGTTTCTCCTACAATTCTCGGGTATGACTTATAAATACCCATATTTTCTCCAATAACTTTCCACATATGGTTAAAAACACCAGTAGATCCTGTAAAATGGACTCCTGCAAAATCGCGGTGAGAAAAACAAACTTCTCCAATTGTAGGGCCATCCACATAAACCAAATTAATAACGCCATCTGGTAACCCAGCTTCTTTTAAAATGCGCATAAATAGTTGTGCAGAATAAATTTGTGTATTTGCCGGTTTCCAAACTACCACATTTCCACACATTGCAGCCGAAGTGGGTAAATTCCCGCCAATAGCGGTAAAATTAAATGGAGTTACTGCTAAAACAAATCCTTCTAATGGGCGCCATTCCATTCTATTGTGCATACCCGGTGCCGAAATGGGCTGTTGTTTGTAGATATCGCTCAAAAAATGAACGTTAAACCTTAAGAAATCAATTAATTCGCAAGTGCTATCAATTTCTGCTTGGTATGCATTTTTACTTTGACCAAGCATTGTAGAAGCTACCATTTGATAGCGGTATTTAGTGGCTAATAAGTCTGCAGCCTTTAAGAATATATGAGCGCGACTTTCCCAGCTCATAGTAGCCCAAGACTCTTTTGCTTGTAAAGCAGCAGCTATAGCCATTTCTACATGTTTTTTATCACCTGCATTAAAATAACCCAATGTATGGGCTAATTCATGTGGAGGATGGATGGCTACCTTGTTTTCTGTACGGATAGCTCTCGATCCAATATACATAGGAATGTCTAATTCCTTTTTCTTGAGGGTTGCCAATGCTTTTTTTAAAGCAGCTTTTTCTGGTGTGCCCGGAGCATACGCTACAACAGGATCATTTACGGGTATTGGGTATGAAAAAGTTCCTAAACTCATTTTAGATGTTTTTATGTTAGAAGCCGCAAGTTAAGAAGAATTCATTATTACAAATAAGCAATACATTTGTAATATGGCATTTGTTTTATTCGATAATAAAAATAGACAAAATTTAGCACCGCTTTCATTGAATAAAGCCGTTGCAGACCTTCGTTTGGGAATTTTAACAGTAAAAGAACGTTGGAGTTATTTATTAAAAACCGAAGTATTTATACATACGTCTACATTATTACAACCCTTATACAATCAGCCATTAATTGCCGAAACCTGCACTTGGATGGATGCTGCTATTATGCCTTCCGATGAGTTATTAGAAAAGATAAGCGAATTAAAACCCGGTCAGGCTTTAGTAGATGATTTTGGTGTGGTGGTTGGAAAAAGTAATCATCAATTCGATCAATTCAACCCAAATTTCGCCAATGATTTTTTTGATCAATTGATTGAAATAAATAATGTAATAAGATTTCATTATCCTTGGGATCTTATCAAATTAAATGCAGCTGCTATTAACTGGGATTTTAAATTGATTACTAAAGGTAAAAAGTCGCAACCTATTTCTCCAACTGTTCAGGTAATACAAACAGCAGATATTTTTATTGAAGAAGGTGCTAAAGTTGAGTTTTGCCTCCTTAATTCTACAACCGGCCCAATTTATATAGGTAAAGATGCTGAAATAATGGAAGGCAGTACGGTTAGAGGCCCGTTTGTATTGGGAGAAAACTCCGTATTGAAAATGAATAGTAGAATTTATGGTGCTACTACATTAGGTCCTTATTGTATGGGAGGAGGCGAAATAAAAAATGCAATTATGATGGGCTATTCTAACAAAGCCCATGACGGCTATTTAGGGGATGCCGTAGTAGGAGAATGGTGCAATTTTGGTGCCGGCACCTCAAATAGTAACTTAAAAAATTCGGCCGACGAAATATTTATGTGGGTTATGGCAACTAATGAACAAGTGCCTGTTGGACAAAAATGTGGAGTAATGATGGGTGATTATTCGAGGGTTGCAATAAATTCTTCCATTAATACAGGTTCAGTTATAGGCATTTGTTGTTCTGTTTTTGGAAAGGGATTATTACCTCAAAAACTGCCTAATTTTAGTTTTGGGGTAGAAGGTAAAAAATATAATCTCCCTGATGCAATTGCTGATATCAACAATTGGAAATCAATGAAAGGCAAACAATTAACTGAACAAGAAGTAAATATTATTAATTATTTATATCAAATAAAAGAAAACAACAATGAGTAGAAAACAAATTGCAGCAGCAAACTGGAAAATGAATCTAACCCTTCAACAAGGGGAGCAGTTATTAAATGAAATTATAAATAAACCACACGAAATAAGTGAAAATCAATTAGTTATATTTTCTGTACCAGCGCCCTATTTGCAAATGGCTCAACAAAAAATTGCAGATAAAAAAGGGGTATTTATAGCAGCGCAAAATTGTTTTAACAAAAAAAACGGTGCTTACACTGGCGAAATATCTGTTGAAATGTTGAATTCATTAGGCATTCAATTTGTTGTATTAGGACATTCAGAACGAAGAGAATATTTTAATGAGAGCAATTCATTTTTGGCAGAAAAAATAAATATTTGTTTGGAAAACAATATTCAACCTATTTTTTGTTGCGGCGAACCATTATCTGTTCGCGAATCAAATACACAAAATGAATATGTGGCCAAACAATTAAAAGAGTCGTTGTATCATTTATCAGCTGATCAACTTTTAAAAGTTGTAATAGCATATGAACCAATTTGGGCAATTGGTACCGGAAAAACAGCTACTAGCGATCAAGCACAAGAAATGCATGCTTTTATCAGAAAAGATTTAGCCAATGTATATGGTAATGATATAGCTAATAGTATTTCTATTTTATATGGAGGAAGTGTTAAAGCCGCAAATGCTGTTGAAATATTTTCACAACCTGATGTGGATGGTGGGTTAGTAGGGGGTGCCTCATTAATAGCTGATGAGTTTGTAGCTATTATCAACGCATTACAATAAGTTATTTATGGATGAATTGGGCCCTGTTTAATCGATCATTGATGGCAGGCCCAATTCCTTCTTCCGGAAATATTTCTGTTATAATCACTTCATAATTTTCTTGGGCATCAATTTCTCTGAGTGTTGAAAATAATTTATTGGCAGCCTCACTTAAATTAGCTGTTTCAGATAAAATATAATAGTCTATATTATCTGACAGTGCGAATTTTTTGTAAAAACTAATCACAGCCATTTTTTTACCCCTATGCTGGTCAATTAATGTTTCGATATTTCCTCTATACAAAGGTGTATTAGGTGCATAATGACTTTTTAATTGCCCGGGAGTTTGAAGGCGCTCATGACTTGCTCCATCTATAACTGGTAAACCAGTGGCATCTTGCAGCATATTTGCACTAATTCCTCCGGTTCTATGTAAAAGAATATGATCATTCATTACTTCGCAAATGGTAGATTCTAATCCAACAATTGAAGTTCCACCATCTAATATATAGGAGATTTTGTGATTGAGCCCTTCGTAAACATGCTGGGCGGTAGTAGGACTAATATACCCAGATTGATTAGCGCTTGGAGCTGCCAGGGGGAAGTTTATTTGATAGAGCAATTCTAACGCTAAAGGATGATTAGGTACTCTTATGGCTACTTTATTGCTTCCGGCAGTGGTAATATCCGGTACGTTATTTTTTTTAGGCAATAAAAGTGTTAAGGGGCCAGGCATAAATGCATTAGCTAGTTTTAAACTGATTGCATTTGGGGTTGCATAGCATATAATTTGATCAATATTGGCTATGTGTAAGATTAATGGATTGAAGGAAGGCCTTTTTTTGGCAGCATAAATTTTTGTTACTGCAGCCTCACTTAATGCATTGCCTGCCAAGCCATACACTGTTTCGGTGGGAATGGCTACAACTTCACCATTTTGTAGCAATCTTGCCGCTTTTTCAATATTCCTTCCAATTTCAGTAAACATCATAACAGCAAATTTAACGCCATATACTATACAAGCCTATCTTTGCAAACTTATGAAGCAGATTAGGAACTTTTGTATTATTGCGCACATTGATCATGGAAAAAGTACTTTAGCCGACAGACTGTTGGAACATACTAAAACCATTGGTGAACGAGATATGATGAATCAGGTACTAGATGATATGGACCTGGAACGTGAAAAAGGCATAACCATTAAGAGCCATGCCATTCAAATAAACTACAAACACAATGGAGTAGAATATGTACTCAACCTAATTGATACACCCGGGCATGTAGATTTTAGCTATGAAGTTAGCCGAGCTTTAGCTGCTTGTGAGGGTGCATTATTATTAGTTGATGCCTCACAAGGTATTCAGGCTCAAACAATTAGCAATCTTTATTTGGCCATTGATAACGATTTGGAAATTATACCGGTAATCAATAAAATTGACATGGAAGGTGCTAAAATACCTGAAGTAACTGATCAAATTATTGACCTAATTGGATGTAAACAGGAAGATATTTTATTGGCAAGTGGAAAATCTGGTATTGGTATTGAGGAGATTTTACAAGCTATAGTAGAGCGTATTCCAGCTCCAGAAGGCAGTGTTGATGCCCCTCTACAAGCATTGATATTTGATAGTGTGTTCAATAGTTTTCGCGGTATTATTGTGTATTACCGAATTTTAAATGGTACGCTGAAAAAGGGCGACAAAATTAGGTTTGTAGCTTCTGGAAATGATTATTTTGCAGATGAAGTGGGGGTACTTAAACTTAATATGACCCCAAAAAATGAAGTAAAAGCAGGTGATGTTGGATATATCATAACCGGCATTAAAAATGCGAAAGAAGTAAAAGTTGGTGATACCATTACTCTAGCCAATAATCCGGGTGAAATGATTCATGGTTTTGAAGAAGTTAAACCAATGGTATTTGCGGGTATTTTCCCGGTAAATACCGATGAATTTGAGGAATTGCGTGAGTGTATGGATAAACTCCAGTTAAATGATGCATCTCTTACTTTTGAGTTAGAAACTTCCCAAGCTTTAGGTTTTGGTTTTAGATGTGGATTCCTTGGGTTGCTGCACATGGAAATCATTCAGGAGCGTTTAGAACGAGAATTTAATCAAACAGTAATCACAACAGTTCCTAACGTAAGTTTTAACGCTTATACTACAAGGGGAGAAAAAATATTGGTAAATAACCCAGTAGAAATGCCCGATCCTGTTAAAGTTGATCGGATAGAAGAACCTTTTATTAAAGCACAAATAATTACCCTGCCTGATTATATTGGTAATATTATGACGCTTTGCTTAGGTAAAAGAGGTATTTTAATTAACCAAAGTTACTTAACCCCTACAAGGGTTGAATTGATTTTTGAAATGCCTTTGACTGAAATTGTATTTGATTTTTACGATAAACTAAAAAGTTCTACAAGAGGGTATGCCTCTTTTGATTATAGCCCAATTGACCATCGTAATGCTGATATTGTTAAAATGGATATTTTATTAAACAACGAAAAAGTAGATGCATTAAGTGCGTTAATACATCGCAGTAGAGCTGCTGATTTTGGCCGCAAATTATGTGAGAAATTAAAAGAATTATTACCTAAACAACAGTTTCAGATTGCTATTCAGGCAGCTATTGGTGCTAAAGTAATTGCCCGTGAAAACATCAGCGCAATGCGTAAAGATGTTACCGCTAAATGTTACGGGGGTGATATTAGCCGAAAACGTAAATTATTGGAAAAGCAAAAAGAAGGTAAAAAACGTATGCGCCAAATTGGTAATGTAGAAATTCCGCAAGAAGCATTTTTAGCAGTGCTAAAATTAGATTAATTTAATTTATTGTTCTGGTACATATACCCATTTACCCTCCTGCCATTTAAAACCTTCAATGGTTCCATAAGGTACGAGGGTATATTTTTTTTCCGGCTCATTCGATTCACTGATTAGTTTGGCAAAAATAATCATGTCCATATCCTGTTCGTAATTGAGTTTGGCTGCAGCATCCTTCTTATATTCAATATAAAATCTATACGCTGGTTGTTTGGGTTTAATAGGGTCTTTGGGATAAAAAAAATATTTTCCACCAAAAACAGGTTGTCGATTATTGTCGAATGTTAATACTTCAATCCATTTTCTACTACTGCTTTCATCATGTTCATCAAATCCCAATAACGTATAGTATTTTTTATTGTTGTGTGTTTTAAGGATGATATTGTAATAAATAGCGCCGATCCAGTTTTTGGCATTCCTTATAGAATCAACCGGGTTTTCGGTAAAATGTGTTCCATCAAATAAAGGGATTAATTGTAAAGATCCATCCGTTGTTTTCATTTGAATAGCGCCTTTATACCTGAAATAGGTAGGGTCTTTCATTACTTGCCAGGTAATAATTCTAAAACTACTATCTGGAGCGTATTTTCTTGAAATAGTTTGCAATGAATCAAACGCATAATTGAATGAATATGGGGTTTGCAGTGCTTTTACCAATGTACGGGTAAAAAAACTATCTGCCCTTAACCGATCTATCAATTCATCTTCATTCATAATACTTTGTGCTTGTTTACTTAATTGAAGCTCAATTGATTTCAACGAATTTAAATCAGCATTTGATTGTGCATTAACCTGTTTTGCAGCTACAAGAATTGTTAGAATGATTAGGAGGAGATGTTTCATAGTGTAACAATTAATAATCCATTTGTATCAATCACATTAAATCAAAATAAAGCTATTGTATGTTAGTGAATTGATAAAATTGTTGATTAGAATTAAATAAATTGTTAAACTATTTAGTTGATTTTTTTACAGTAGCACATGCCAATGCAAAACTGTGTAGGTCTGGAAATCTTAAATCGATGTGAGGATCAGGGAATGGGGTTTCTGGATGAGTAGTTGCAACAAAAACAGTGTACATACCTGCGTTTCTTCCAAATTTCATATCGCTTATTCGGTTGCCTACCATAATGCTTTTTGATAAATCAATATCAGGAAATGCTTGTTTTGCTTTAAATGCCATCCCGGGCTGTGGTTTACGGTTTGGTGAGTTATCATCTAAATCCGTACAATAATATATATGGTCTAATTTACCACCCACTTCAGCAATTTTATTCAACATCAAGGCGTGTATTTCAGACAAATCATCTTCGGTCATTAATTGTTTACCAATTCCCTTTTGATTAGTAGTGACAATAATTCTATTAAATAATTGATTTAATATTGGAATTGCTGTTATACTATTTTCATACATTACAAACTCAAGGGTATTTAATACATAGTCGTTTTCTTTTTCGTGATTTAAAACTCCATCACGATCTAAAAACAATGTCCAATCATTTGTTATTTTTTGTAAATCGAGCATGTATTTTACTTTAGTTCTGTTTGAGCCCTTAAATAATCTTCTGGGATTCCAATGTCTATAAAATAACCATTTTGTTCAATACCAATTATATTTCGTGTCCTGAAAAATTGTTGTAAATAGTCGGTTTCAAAAGAAAATTTTTCAGGTAGATTTTCATCTAAATAAGCCTGTACATTTAATAAATATACGCCACCATTGATTAATCCTTTAGCTACAAATTGTTTTTCATTAAATAATGCGATGTGATGATCTTCATTTAATTCAACAGCTCCATATCGATCAAAATTTTCCATTGGTTTCAAGGCCAATGTGCAATGAGCATTTTTTTCAAAATGCAATTTGGATTGCTCTGATAATTTATTTTTGAATATACTATCTCCATTAACAACTAATACATCAGATGTAGTAACAGCACTACAAGCAAAACGAATAGCGCCTCCAGTTCCCAATGGCTCATTTTCTACAACAATTGAATAAGTACCTTCAGGAAGTATTTCTGCAAGATAATTGGTAAAAGCTTCTGATTTGTAACCCAAAGAAAAAATGAAATGCTCAATACCCTGATTTTGTAAATAGTTAATAACTATTGAAATAAAAGGCTTTCCATTGATGGGGGCCATACATTTGGGTAATTCGGGAACTGCATCTCTTAATCGGGTTCCCAAACCACCGGCCAATATAATGGCTTCTTTGATTTGTTTCATTAAAATAAGTTGGCTTCAACCAATTCACAAATAATATGACCAATTAAAATATGGCTTTCTTGAATTCTGGGTGTATTGTTAGAGGGTACGTTTAACAAGAAATCGGAACTTTCTTTCATTTTACCACCGGAAGCACCTGTTAAACCTACGGTTGTTACTCCTAAATCTTTTGCAACTGCAAATGCATTAATAATATTTTTAGAATTACCCGAAGTACTTAATCCAATTAATACATCTCCTTTTTTACAAATGCCCTCTATTAATCTAGAATAAATAACATCATAACTATAGTCGTTGGCAACTGCTGTTAAATAGGACGTATTGCAATGAAGGGCTTCAGAAGGCAGGGCTTTTCTATCTTTATAAAACCTACCAGAAAATTCTGCAGCCAAATGTTGGGCATCGGCAGCACTGCCTCCATTACCACAGAATAAAACCTGATTACCATTTTTAAAAGCGTGGGTACATGTAGTGACTACTTCTGCAATTATTGCCTGAAAAGCTGTATCCTGTAATATAGCTTGTTTAACTTCTATCGTTTCATTTATGATACTACTAATTTTGTTATTCATAATCATCAATTATACATTCATTAAGATATTGTCCAACTTCTTACACCTTCTTTGGTGAACTGAAATGGATTGATTTTGCCACCAAAGGTATTCAATGTTTTAATAACATTAAAACGTGTATTATTGGGACAATAAAAAATCATAAATCCACCACCACCAGCTCCACTTATTTTACCACCCGTAGCTCCAGCTTGTTGGGCTGCATGATAAATTGCGTCAATGCTATTGTTTGAAATATTAGCGGCCATTTGTTTTTTCTGTTGAAATCCATAGTCCAGTATTTCCCCAATTTGATGCAATTTTCCAACAAGGAGGGCTTCTTTCATCATTTTAGCTTGCTCTTTAAGTTGATGCATTGCATCAATACTTTTGCTGTTTTTTTCTTTTACATTTTTTTGTTGTTCGGTAATTATTGCCGCTGAGGCTCTTGTTGTTGCGGTAAAATACAAAACCAAATTATTTTCTAATTCATTAAGGTACTCTTTTCTAATTCGTAGGGGATTTACAATTACTTTGTCGTTTTCATAAAATTCCATGTAATTAAATCCGCCAAATGTAGCAGCATATTGGTCTTGTCTGCCACCTGCTAATTGCAAGTCAATTCGTTCAATTTCATAGGCATAATGTGCCAGATCATAATCTCCAAAAGGTATATTAAGCATTTCTACAAATGCCCCTAAAATAGCCACCACTAGGGTTGAAGAAGTACCTAATCCGCTACCTGCTGGGGCATCTACAAATGTGGTAAGGTGTAATCCTTTAACGGTAAATGGATAGTCTTTTTGTACTCTATTAAAAACGGCTTTTAGCAGATCTAATTCGCCATTTATGGGTAAATGATTAGTCCAGTCAAATGTTTGACATTGTTGTTGATCTATTGATTCAATAATGATACCAGGTTTATCAGTTAACGCTATAGAAGCATAAGCATATAAAGAAAGAGTAGCATTTAAAATAGCTCCACCAAACTCATCGCAATACGGACTAACATCGGTTCCACCGCCTGCTAAACCTATTCTTAAAGGAGCTTTGCAACGATATATCATGATTTAAATAATTAAAATAAACAGTAAATTCTTGATTAATTTAAAGCTACCAATTTCAATATTTTATTGGTAAGTATTTGCCAACTGTATTTCTTTTTTTCTTCACGAAGATGGGGTAAAAAACTATTTTCACCTAATTCATACAGTTGTAAAATACCGGTAGCAATATCTGTTGCATTTGGTTCTGTTACAATACCCACTTTACCGTTGGGTACTAAATCGGGAAGTCCGCCTACATTGGTAACCAACATGGGCTTTTCAAAATGATAGGCAAGAGGTGTTACACCACTTTGTGTAGCATTTCGATAGGGTTGAATAACAAAATCAGCTGCACTTAAATAGTATTTTACTTCAGAATCCTGAATAAAATCTGTTCTTAAAATCAATTGATCATTCAGTTGATTTGATTCAATCATCCTATCGTATTCATTTCTGTTTTCATAAAATTCACCTGCAATCAATAGTTTAATGTTTTCTTTTCGAATTCCTTCATTATTCATTGCTTCAAGTAATATATCAAGCCCTTTGTATTTTCTAATAAAGCCAAAAAACAAAATGATTTTTTGGTTTAAAGGTAAGTTTAAGTGTTGGCGAGCTTCATTTTTGGAAATTGCAGTACCAAAATTATCGTATAATGGGTGTACTATTTGTTCGGCAGGCTTTTGGGTAAATTTTTTCAAATCCTTCATTACCTTTTCACTCATTGTTACAAAAGCATCAATAGGTTGCAAAAAATATTTTGTAAAGAGCGTATCACCCGGTCTTTTTTCATGCGGAATAACATTATCGGCAATGCATACAATTTTTGTAAATTGATTTAGCTTAGCAATTCGTAAAATAGTTCCTAAACAAGGTCCCATAAAAGGAAGCCAATAACGAACTATAATTAAATCTGGTTTTAATTTTCTTAATTGATTACCAATTTTAAACCAGTTAATTGGATTTACAGAATTAATACAAACTTTAATGTTCAATAAATCGGGTGCAGGCTCTGATGAAAATTGAGTGGTTCCTGGAAATAAAAAAGCTGGATATTGTAAAGAAAAAGTATAAATGGTTGTATCAAATAATTGATCGATAAATTCTTTAGCTAATCTTTCATCAAATGATGCTAATCCGCCCCTGAGGGGCCAAGCAGGACCAATTATAATTACTTTTTTTTTCATAAAATACACTCAATCGGTACTGAATTTAATTACAGCCCCAATTTTTCTTCTATTAAATACATATTTCGTTCAGCTGCATTTCTTACTACCAACTCTGCAATGAAACCAGATAAGAACAATTGCATGCCTATAACCATTGTTGCCATTGAAATATAAAACAATGGTTTTGATGTGATGGCGTTTTCAGGACAGATTATTTTAGATAGAATTAAGTATGCTATTGATCCAAACCCAGCCATAAAAAACAAAGTACCATATAAACCGAAAAATTGCATGGGTTTTTTACCAAATTTCCCCAAAAACATAATGGTTCCGAGGTCTAAAAAACCATTTACAAATCTCGACCAACCAAATTTAGTGGTTCCATATTTTCTAGGGCGATGTTCTACTACTTTTTCACCAATTTTTCTGAACCCACTCCATTTTGCTAATATAGGTATGTATCTATGCATTTCACCAAATACTTCAATACTTTTTACCACCTTTTTTTTGTACGCTTTTAAACCACAATTAAAATCATTTAATTGGATGCCAGAACTCATTCTAGCTACAGCATTAAATAATTTGGAAGGTATGTTTTTAGTAAGGGTATTATCGTATCTTTTTTTCTTCCAACCACTTACCATATCAAAGCCACTATTAATGATCATATTATAGAGTTCCGGAATTTCATCAGGAGAATCTTGCATGTCGGCATCCATGGTAATGATAACATCCCCTGAAGCTGCTTTGAAACCTTCGTTCAGCGCGGCCGACTTACCATAATTTCGTTGAAATTTGATACCTTTTATTGAACTGTTTTGTGATGATAATTGTTGAATTACATTCCAACTATCATCAGTACTTCCATCATCCACTAAAAGTACTTCATAACTCAAACCTTGCAAATTCACAACACGCGCTATCCAAGCACAAAGTTCAGGAAGCGATTCATCTTCATTAAAAAGTGGTACAACTATAGATAAGTTCATTGGTAAAATTTAAGCTTCAAATTTTTCTTCTTTTCTAATAACAAGAGACAGCAATAATGATTTTACAAAATCCCAAATAAGACCTAATCCAGTTCCTAATAAAATTTTCTTAAAACCAGTGTCCTGCATGCTTTCTTTTGAACTTTTAAGGGCTTTTTCAATGTCTTCTTCACTAGATCCCATTTTTTCCATGATAGCCCTTGATTTTTCTAAAGCAATTTCTGCTGATTGTTGGGTTAGACCTTTATCGATGATATTATATAAAATATAGGTTGATATCGCAACGATTACTGCTGCAATAACGTACGATAAAAAATTAAATTTAAGTGCATCGGCAAAAGTTAATAATTCATTGTTTTGTTTTCTCAATTGAAAACCACCAATTAAAAGTATTACAATCATGTATGGTATGAAAGTGCTATAAAATTGAACATTAATATAGGTTTTAATACCTAATGTCCAGCTGCCAAACATAATTAATACAGCAGATAAGCCGCATATTAATCCAAATTTAATTCCTTCATTGATGATGTTTGATTTCATGTGTTTGTTTTTATAGTTAAAAATCTACCTATTAATTGCCAATAAATATTGTTTATTGTATGCTTACTATTTGGCTTAATTCTATTAACATTTTGATTAACTGCTGATGAAATTACCTTTATTAATTATGCCCTTTACTGAACCATTTAAAGCAATATTATTAAATGCACTATTTATGGATTTGCTTTTTTTATTGTGTTGATTCAATGCTGTAAGTCCATTTCTATTAAAAATAGTTAATTCTGCAATATTTCCAACATTTATGCAATTGTTGGGTAATCCAAAAATTGATCTGGCATTATTACTATACAATTCAATTAATCGATTAGTAGCTATTTGAGGAAATAAATGATTAATAACCGCAAATGAAGTTTCTAAACCAGTCATGCCAAAATCGGCATATTCAAATTCACAAATTTTATGATCGGTATCTTGTGGTAAGTGATGAGATGCAATACAATCGATGGTTCCATCAATTATTCCTTCTCTAAGAGCCATCATATCCGTATGTTTACGAAGGGGCGGATTTACTTTTAAATAGGTGTTGTATTCTTGTAAATCTTCCTCGCTAAAAAACAAATGATAAGGGGTAACACTGCAAGTTACAGCTATACCTGCATTTTTAGCAGTTTTGATTAATTGAAGTGATTGATAGGTAGTAATTCCTGTAAAATGTATTTTCGAACCTGCATAATGAGCAAGTTCAATATCTCTTTTGATTATGCTTTCTTCTGCAATAGATGGTATGCCAGGCAAGCCAAGTTGAGTAGAAATAATTCCTTCATTCATTAATCCGGAAGCACCAATACTTTTATCGATGGGTACCTGAATTAAAACGCCATCAAACGCTTTAACATACTGCAGGGCTTTTATAAATAAACCGGGCGATTGAACAGGAAGCAGACCATCTGAAAATCCAATCGAACCACTACTTCTCATATCATACATTTCCGCCAATTCTTTACCTTCTGTTTTTTTAGTTATGGCTCCAATAGGGTGAATATATATTGGCAGTTGATGTGATTTTAAGGCAATATATTCTATTGTTGATTTGTTATCGGCAATTGGGCTGGTATTAGGTAAGGTAAAAACACGGGTAAACCCCCCTGCAGCAGCTGCTGCAGCACCTGTTTCAAGTGTTTCTTTGAATTCAAAACCTGGATCGCAAAAGTGAGAAAAAACATCCACCCAACCTGGGGAAACAGTTAAATTAAGCTCATCAATTATCACATCGGCAATAGCAACAATATTGTCCTCAATTTTAGTAATTAGGTTGTTTTGTACCAACAAATCAACATTTTTCCCATTAAATGGGGAGTTTACATCGGCAATGAGTACATGCTTTAATAGAATATTCATCTGTTTATATCTATTATATTTTATTTCACAAGTAATAGGCCTTAAATAATTGCAGGAAATAAATTCACAATATTATATTAAGGCTTAATTCATGCAATAATTGAAAATTTAATGCAATATACCGTGAAAATTTGTTTTAATCGTATATTTGCAACCCACATTTAAAATGTGTTTATTTTCGGGACGTAGCGCAGCCCGGTAGCGCACACGTCTGGGGGGCGTGGGGTCGCAAGTTCAAATCTTGTCGTCCCGACAATAAATACCAAAAGGCAATCTTGTAATAGGTTGCCTTTTTTATTTGTATTAAAGGGATTTAAAATTAGAATACAATAAATCTACTTTCATTGCATTGAAATTTTAGAAAAAATAATATGTAAAATATTATGTAATATTGCTCGCTTATTTAATTATAGGCTATCTCAACCAATTCCTCATGTTAAAACCATGTCAATATTTGTTTTCTTTCTTTGTTATAGAAAATAAAATGTGGCTATTGCTGAGTTTAGCGATAAGCATTATATATAATTTCATTCAATATTTACGATTACCTTTTCTCAATTTATTTACAGTATTTATATTAATGCAGATGTTGACATTTCATTTTAGTAATTTTCTAAATAAGTTAACTGGAAATTCAACACTATTTAGAAATCAAAAAATAAAATGTTCATTATTTACATGAAATAGCCAAGAAATTTATGAATAAAAAAGTTATAATAATAGGCGCAGGGCCAGCAGGTGTTAGTTGTGGTTATGAATTGAGTAAAGCTGGTTATGCTGTAGAAGTGTTTGAATCATCTCCTTACATTGGGGGGATGGCTCGTAGCTTTGAGTTATGGGGGCAAAAGGTAGATGTTGGTCCACATCGTTTTTTTTCGAAAGAAAAAAAAATAAATGCTTTTTTTACGCATTTAATTAAGGATGATTTTACATTGGTTAACAGGTTAACACGTATTTATTATTTGAATACATTTTTTAATTATCCCATTAAATTATTTAACGTACTTACTAATCTTCCATTTCTAACGATTTTTCAAATTCTTTGGGAATACATTAAAGTTCAACTATCTCCCATTAAAAATCCTACCACATTTGAAGAATGGGTTACTAATAAATTCGGGAAAAAATTATTCGAAATATTTTTCAAAAATTATTCTGAAAAATTGTGGGGTATTCCTTGTTCTAAAATTGATGCCGATTGGGCGGCACAAAGAATTAAATCACTTTCATTGTGGGAAGCAGTAAAAAGTGCATTAATTGGCAATATTGGTAATAAACACAAAACATTGGTTGATCAATTTGCATACCCTAATCATGGAACTGGAGTAATTTATGAGCGAGCAGCTGAATTTATTCAGCAAAATGGGGGGCAAGTATATTTGAATAAACCCGTAAAGAAAGTGATACAGGATGCCAACAACAAAGTTATTGGTATTGAACTGATGGATGGAACGCATCAACTTGCGGATATGGTAGTTTCCACTATGCCTTTAACCATATTGGTAGAAGGATTGGTTAATACCCCACTACCAATAATTGAAGCTGCCAAAAAATTATATTTTAGAAATACGCTTTTGGTTTATTTAGAGGTGGATGCGATTAATTTATTTGAAGACAACTGGATTTATGTTCATTCACCTGAGGTTAAACATGGTAGAATTACAAATTTTAGAAACTGGAGTAAGGAATTATATGGAGAGAAGCAAACAACCATTATTTGTTTAGAATTCTGGTCTTTTGATCAAGATGCAATATGGAGTGCTTCTGACCAATTTCTTGCTGATTTGGCTAAAAAAGAAATTAATTTATTAAAATTATTACCCCAAGAAGCCAATATAATCAATGATTTTGTAATGCGTGTTCCTCGTTGTTATCCGGTTTATGAAACAGGTTACCAAAAACATTTATCTATGGTTGAAAAACATTTAGATACGATTGAAAATTTATATCCAATTGGTAGATATGGTTCATTTAAATACAATAATCAAGATCATTCTATATTAATGGGTTTATTAGCTGCCGATAAAATAATAAATGGTACTAAAATAGATTTATGGGAAATTAATACAGATATTGAATACCAGGAAGAAGGTAAAATTAAGGATGTATTGATACAATAAATACTAAATAACCCACTTGATAGACAGTAATTTTAATATATTTGAATTAATAATTTATAATAAATGATTAAGCTAGACTTCAAAAAGATTTATCCGCATTTAATTGCAATTGTAACATTTATTTTAGTTGCTATAATTTATTGCAAACCAGCTTTAGATGGTAAAGTTTTACAACAGACTGATATTACCCAGTGGAAAGCAATGTATGAAGACCAACGTAAATATGCAGATCAACATGGTATCGAAAACACACCTTTGTGGTCAAATGGAATGTTCAGTGGGATGCCGGGTTATCAGATTGGAATGTATATTCCTAGCCCTTTTTCAGTTGGTATTATTGCAGATTCATTGATTTTTGGTTTACCTAAACCTTTTTCATTTTTTATTTTAGCTTGTATTTGTTTTTATATTCTTACTCAAGTTTTAACAATTAACCCATACTTAGGTATAATTGGATCATTAACATATGCATTTGCAACATATAATCCGATTTTAGTAGCTGTTGGTCACGAAACTAAAATGCTCGCTCTTGCCTATATGCCTGCATTTGTGGGTTCTTTGATATTATTATATGAAAGAAAATTTATACTTGGTCTAGGGTTAACAGCATTATTTACTGGATTAATGGTTTCTGTGAATCACTTACAAATAACCTATTATGCGTTTATAATTGTTGGTTTTATGTCATTGGCATATTTAATTACATTTATAAAAGAAAAAAGATACAAGCACCTTATAACATCTTTTGGTCTGGCTATCGTTGGGATACTAATAGGTTTAACTACTTGCGTTGTAATATTAGCTACAACAATGGAATACTCAAAGGAAACCATTAGGGGAGGAAGTGTGTTAGCTGATTCAACAAGCAAAAATACAAAGACTGGATTAAGTAAAGACTATGCCTTGAGTTATAGTTTTTATAAAACAGAACCGCTGGTAATGATGTTTCCAATGATTTATGGTGGGAGTTCTGCTAATCTAGAAGTTCCGCAAGATAAATCGAAAGCAATTGAAGTATTGCAACAAATGCCTCCGGATTTATCTAAACAAATTCAAGGTTATTTACAATTTTATTGGGGCGGTATAACTTCTGGAACTTCAGGTCCACCTTATTCTGGTGCAATTATTTGCTTTTTAGCTATTCTTGGATTCAGCATAGTACCTAATAAGCACAAATGGTGGATGATTAGTGCTACTATTTTGACATTTATGATGAGTTGGGGTTCTTATTTTGAACAATTCAGTGTTTTCTTGTTAGATCATTTGCCTTACTATAACAAGTTCAGGGCACCTAGTATGATTATGGTAGTTCCTACTTTCATTTTTGCAATGAGTGCCGTAATTGCTGCCCAACAAATATTATTTGAAGATGCATTGAAAGCTTCATTAAATAAATATAAAAAAGGACTCTATGTTGTTGCCGGAGTCTTTATTTTGGCTATATTGATTTATTTGACTGCTGATTTTTCGACTGAAAATGATAAAAATTTAATTAGTCAGGTTAGTCAAATTCAAAATGCCCAACAAAGAGATGCTATTTTACCTCAAGTAAAGAGTTTTGTTAATGCATTACAAGAAGATAGAAAAGGTTTATTATTATCTGATTTTTTACGCAGTTTATTTTATGTTTCTATAGCAGCCGCAGCTATTTGGTTATTTATTAAGAAATACATCAAATCAAGTATTGCATTGGCTATAATTGGATTATTCTCTTTAATTGATTTATTTGCAATTGATACTAAATATTTAAGTGAAAAAAACTTTCAGGATAAAGAAGAAAATGATCAAACATTCGTACCTGCCCCACACAATATTGAAATAAACAAAGATACCAGTAATTATAGGGTATTTGATTTAACACAGGGTGTACAAAGCGCATTTAATGGCAACAATTTAAGTTCGGCATTCCATCAATCAATAGGAGGGTACCATGCTGCTAAATTAAGTATCTATCAAGATTTGATAGAAAAACAGTTGTATAAATTCCCGAATTGTATGCCAGTGATCAATATGTTGAATACTAAGTATTTTATTTTCACCAATCAGCAAACAGGCCAACCAACCTATCAGGTAAATAATGATGCAGCGGGGCCTTGTTGGATAGTTGGAGCGGTTAGAACAGAAAAAAATCCTGCGAAAGTAATGTCGGGATTAGATAATTTGAAAATTAAGGATACAGCCATAGTAGAAGCAGATCTCACCATAAAAATAGCAAGAAATTCGGGAGATTCTGTATGGTTGGTAAAAAATGATCACGATAGAGTATTTTATCAATCTAATAGCACTGCCAATAATTTTGCTGTATTTAGTGAAGTGTATTATAAGAAGGGTTGGAAGGCATATATTGATGGTAAAGAAACAACTATACATAAAACCAACTATGTGTTGAGAGGGCTTGAAATACCAGCAGGAAAGCACGATATTAAATTTGAGTTTAAACCAGATTCGTTTTATAAAACTGTGCCATTAGCATCAGGTGCAAATGCAGTTATTTGGTTATTGTTAATAGCTAATTTAATACCCTTTGGAAAAAAATATTTCTTGAGAAAAAAAGCTCAATAGCTAAAGTGAAAAATGTACTTGATATAGTTTCATACAAGTATCTACCTTATACATCAGGAGGACAAAAATGTATTGCCCTTTTATTAGCGTATTTAGGAAAGCAAACGAGATTGTGCGTAGTAGGTACTGATGAAAATGATGTTCAATTAGCCAATAACTATACACTTTATCCCCTCTTAAAAAAGGGGGTATTGAAGTATGCCGACCTATCGGCAATTTTTAGGCTGAAGGCTTTTATAAAAAGTCATCAAATAGAGGTAGTAATGATGGAACAACCTTTTATGGGTTGGTTGGGTGTTGTGTTGAAATTTCTATCAGGGGTAAAATTGATTATTCGATCACATAACATTGAATATATTCGATTTAAAACGATGGGAAAACCCTGGTGGTATTTGCTTAAAATCTATGAAACTTGGGTATTGCGCAATGCAGATATGGTTTTTAGTATTTCTGATGAAGATCGGGATTGGATGATTAATAAAATGGGGATATCTGCAAGGAAATGTATTACCATCCCTTACGGCATAATACAAGATAGAGTGCCAGTAAATAAGCAGCAATGTAAAGAAAAAGTTTGTGCATTGCATGGATTTGATCCTTCATCTACATTGTTATTTTTTAACGGCATGTTGAACTATGCACCCAATACCGACGCATTAAAAGACATTATTTTTAAAATCAATCCATTGTTACTGCATAGAGGGTTTGACTATACTATTTTGGTTGCGGGAAAAAATTTACCCGATGAATTTAACCATTTAAAATCTTACAATAACGAGCATATATATTATGCAGGATATGTGGAGGATATTGATTTGTATACACAAGCTGCTGATGTATTTTTAAATCCTGTAAATTCAGGGGGTGGGGTAAAAACAAAAATGATTGAGGCATTGGGGATGAATACCACCGTAATTTCAACAATCAATGGGGCAATGGGAGTAGATAAATCAGTGTGTGGTGACAAATTGAAAATTGTAGGTAATGATGATTGGGAAGGTTTTGCGGAAGCTGTAATCCAAGCAGCAACCAATGAAGAATCAATCCCTCTTCAATATTATTCTACCTATCATTGGTCAAATATTGTAAATAAATTGTTGACTAATTAGTTAGCTCAATCATCATACCATCTCTTAATCCCTGTAACAGCTTCTTTTTACAAAGCGCATTGTATTTTATATAAAATCCAATTCTAGTAATGAATGTATAAAAAAGTAAAAAGTATTTGTGTATTCCTTTAAAATTTTTTCGAATAAAGTATATTTTATTTCTTGAACCATAATATGCATAAAATGGAGAATTTTCTCCACCGCTTGACGTAGATACTTTATGATAAACGATTAATGATTTTTCATACCAAATTAAATAAGATTTTCTTAAACAACGCAATATAAAATCGGTATCGTCATAATATGCAAAGTACTTCTCATCCATCAACCCAATTGATTCTATAACAGCTGAATGAATGTATAAAAAGCATGTTGGTGCATAAGTTACTAATCCAGAAGAAGGAGCTAATTCATTATCATTTCCCATTCCATTATGAACCCCCAGAGCTCTATAATAATCCATGTGACCGCCAGCCATCCATATTTTATTGGTACCGAAATACAAAATATTTGGTGTAATTAATTTGTATGTGTTACTTAAATGCAATATTTCTGAAAAAAGAAAATGCTGATTAAAAACAATATCATTGTTTAGCAAAATAAAATCATTAAAGCCATCATTCAGGGCTCTTTTGATTCCAATATTATTTCCAGCGGCCACCCCAATATTCCCACCCGTATTAATGTGCTTATAAGCGTTAATTGAATACTTTAATGTTAAATCAATAATTAATTGTTCTGTTTTAGTATTAAATGAATTGTCAATTAAGTAAAGCGTATAATCTTTATGAGTTTGAATTGCAATACTTGAAAAAAAATCTTCTAATACAACATCTGAATGATAAAGTACAGTTATTAATGCTAAAGATGCCATAATTAAGTTATTTCATTAATCCTTTAGATTTCATTTCCATTAATGAACGATCATAATTAATCATTTCAAATTCTTGCACATTTACCCAGTCTGTAAATTTTTTTATCCCTTCATCAAAAGTAACTGATGGAGTAAAATCAAGTAATTTTTTTAATTTACTGATATCTGCATAATTATGTCTTATATCCCCAATTCTAAAATCTCCAGAAATGTTTAGAGGAACTTTCTTATTATATCCAATCATTAATGAAGTAGCTACATCAATTACTGTTGTTGGAATTCCCATTCCAACATTAAAAACCTGATTATTGGCATTTTCTAGTTCAATGCCAGCTACCGTAGCATTTACTACATCATCAATATATACAAAATCCCTGCTTTCAAGACCATCCTCAAAAATATTAATTGATTGATTATGTTTTATTAAATTTGAAAATATTGACAAAATACCTGTGTATGGATTTTTTAGTGATTGGCCCGGGCCATAAACATTTTGATACCTAAATGAGACCGCTGCTATATTGATAGACGGGCAAACTGTCATAATCAGTTCTTCCTGTACTTGTTTGGTGATACCGTATACAGAAGTTGGATGTATGGTTGAATCCTCATCAGTAGCAACTGGTTTTAATAGTTCGCTACTATCTTCAGAATAAATTTCAAATAATCCATTCGTAAGGTTATCCCTTTTCCTTCCATTAGGAAAAACAAATCCATTGCTTTTAGAATAGTATTTACCTTCTCCATAAATAGCTCTTGAAGAGGCAACTACCACCTTTTTAACCGAAAAATTATTGTTGGCTAATAAATCCAGTAGGATAGAGGTTCCATTAATATTAACATCGGTATAATGCTTGATTTGGTACATTGATTGACCTGTACCTGTTTCAGCAGCTAAATGAACAACAACATCTTGACCAGGCAACACTTTCAGCCAATCTGCTTCATTCCTAACGTCACCTTTAACAAAGTGAACTTTATCCTTAATTTTATTATATAGTTCAGAAGTAACTTCTGCATTTATACCATGAATCTGTTCTGATAAATTGTCTAATACCGTAACAGTATGATTTTTTGCTGTGAGTGCCATCGCAAGTGATGAGCCAATAAATCCAGCACCACCAGTTATTAATATGTTCATTTTTTTATATGAATACTCCATTTGAATTAGTTTTTTCCCATTTATTTGTGTCAAAGTTAAAACGTTTAATGATTTTGGCAGGTGCACCTACTGCAATACAAAAATCAGGAATATCTTTTGTAACGACTGAATTTGCACCAACAACAGTGTTTTTGCCTATTACAGCTCCAATCACGCAAACATTTTCGCCTAACCAGCAACCGTCTTTTAAAATTACTGGATTCAATTGTTTTACGGGTTGATCAATAATTGGAAGATTAATATTTTCATAAGAATGTACATTGTCGGAAAGATAAACACGATCTGCGATTAATACTTTTTTCCCAATATGAATTTTTTGGGTAGCATAAATGTGACAATAATGACCAATATAAGTACCATCTTCAATGATTAGTGTAGCAGCTGCGTTTTGAATGATAGAATTGGTGGCTAACCAGGTATTTTTCCGGATGTATACGTTTTTACCTATAAAAATTTGCTTTCCTCCGGTAATTATTGGACTAAATAATTTAGTGCCCAAACCAATTTGTCCGAGTTTGATTTTATAAAATGGAAATCTAAATAGATAATAGTATAATTTATACATTTTCAAATTATTTCAGCTTCATCACCTGTTTTTTTGTAATCAAAAATACCTGATTTTCTTCTACACAATACCTTTTAAGAAAACGGATAAGTATACTATATCGTCTTATTCCTACAATATTTTTTAAAAGTATAAATAGGAGATTTACGTAATGCAATTTTTTATTAAAATTATTGATCGTTTTATTGGTGATTTTATCTGCCAAAACTGCTGATTTATCAAGCATTCCATGATTTTTCAATAAACTGTAATAAGAGTTATTCTCTACTTTAAAAGGGAAAAAATAGTTAAAATCATCCAATTCAATCAGTCTTCTATACATTCTCCTATGTAAGCTTAATACACTTATACCATCATTATAAAAATTGTAGGAGTATTTTAAATTAGCATAATGCTTAAAATTACTTTTTGAAAGCGCTAAACTATATGCATCAAATAAGGGCATTAAATCGGTAAAAGCTTTATTTAAATTGGTTGTTTTGTGGGATGAAATACCATCGCCAATATTTGTATAATCGTATCCTGAGAAATGAACAAAAAGTAGGGGTTCTTTTAATGAATGCTTATTATCTCTGTCATAAACAAAAAACTTATCATTTATCAGCTCTATTTTACGTTCATGAAAATTCCAAGGAGCAAGATTCATTCCTCGATGTCTTGATATTAAAAAAATATCATCATCAAACAATGCAGGTAATAAATTAATCCATTTTTGGTCAGATGCAGTACCATTGTCTTTGTCAAAGAAACAATGGTTCATCAATCTATTATGCCACCATTTAATTAATAATTGGCTTTGTTCCGTTTTCTTTAAAGCAATAAATCCCAGATTAAAAGTTCCATTCAATAAAAATTGATAATCCTGATAATTACCATTGAATGTTATTTGTGGATTTAATATATGTGGCGTTAAAATTATATCCTTATGGTTAAGAGATTCAAATATTGTATCTAATGTGTTTAATACAAATATATCAGGATCAAAATAAATTACATTTTCGAAATTTTTCGAATTAAAAAAATAATCGAAGCATGCAGGTTTAATTGATGTACAGAACTCAACCAAATCATACTTATAACTGATTTCTTGCCATCTTTTTTCATCAATTGATGTTAATGTATTTTTTGCAATTAAGACATTGTTTGGCAATGTAAATTCAGCAGAAAGTTCTTCCTCAATTTCGTCTGCAACAATTATATAAAAAGGCACACTGGATACTTTTCGAATTGATTGTTCCAGTACTTGAGCAAGCCCAATATAATTTTTTGCAACTATGGTAAATATGGCATTCAACTTTTATTAGTAATTTTTGAGTTTATATAATCAAATGGAAATAAGAAGAAACCTAGTAACATAAACTTTATCATATTAAGTTTAAATCCATTTTCCTTAAGATTTAGTCTAATGAATTTATATATTAATGAAAATTTTGTTTGTTTAATGAATTTATGAATAATACCTCTATATAGTTTAAATTGAGGACTTACTTTTTGATTATATTTAATTCTTGTCTTTAAAAATCCATTATTAAAGATTGAATAAAAAATTTCTCCAATTACTTCAGAATCATATTTCGTTAATTCTATGAGATGATCAATACTTCTATTAAGTTTGTTAAAGGTTAACGATAATGGATTGAAATAGTATGCATTAGTTGATAGTAATTGAACCATTGGTAACTCTTTTGCAGAATTACTTGTTAACGCCCATGAAATGCCACTAGAACAGCCTAAAAAATGGGTGCAAAATTGTGATAATGCTATAGTTTCTCTAATTGATAATGTATTTCCATCAATGATATGGGAATTATTAAAATTATAAGCATTAGGAGCGGATAAAATAATACAAGTTGAATCTTGTTTAATAATATTAAGGCAATATTCGTAAATTAGTTCATTTGTCAATTTAATTTGATTAGATTGAGGAGCACATTCAAATAATACTATGTTTTTAAATTTATTAAGTTGATGAATTAAAGCAAAATCTCTTGCAGATTTAACCTCTTGATTGGTTAAATTAATTATTGGTTTGGTATCAACAGTAATTGGATATTTAAAACAACGAAATATAGAAGAACAAACTGTACTATCATAATAGGCTAAATTGTCTCCGAGTAATTGACTCACAATTACTTCTTTATAAATTTTATTGTTTTTTTTAATTAAAGATTCATGAACGAGTGATTCAAATATGTGTTCATTTAGTTTTGAGTTTGGGATATTAATTTCCAAAATTTCATCAACAAATGGGTTGTTTATCAGAACGTTTTTACATTTTGTAGAAATGGCCCAAATTAGACTACAATTTGGGAAATCTTGTTTTATCTGACATGCAATTGTTGTTGCAAATAAACAATCGCCATTGGAAAATAATTGAATTAATAAAATTTTTTCTTTATCCATTATTTTCAATTAACATCATTTCAGCCAATTCATTAATAGTGGTTTTGGGAATCCATCCAATTGAATGAATGAGTGATGAGTCTGAAACAAGCATTTTATATTCAGCAAAAAAATCACTTTGAATTTCAACAGAATCTTTCCAATTTTTTCCAATAAAATCAAAACAGATTGAAATCCAATTTTCAATTGAGTAACCAATACCTGAACCGATATTTGCTTCAAAAATATCTTCATTATTAATTAAACACCAAATCCCGTCAACAACATCTCCAGCAAAAGTCCATTCCTTGACAGTATTTACATCGCCAATAATTAATTTTTCGTTACTTCCATTGGCAATCCTTTTAACTGTTGATATGATTCTTTGAGCAATATGTCGTTCTGATCTTCTAGGACTATCATGATTAAAAAAATATCCTACGTAAACTTTTAATCCAAATTTATTTCTAAAATATCTTGCTGCATATACAGACTGAATTCTGCTTATAGAGTATGCATCTCTTGCATCAAATAAATCGGTTTCTTTTATTGGAATATTGTGATTTATAAATTGTAATCCACTTCCAGAAATAAATACTTTGCTTTTAGGTGAGTATTCTTTTACTGCTTCTAAAATATTTAAAGTTCCTGTTGAAATAGTTTGATGATTTTCAAATAGTGCAGAGTGATTTGTTGTTGAATTTGCTGCTAAATGAAAAATATAATCTGGTTGTTCAGATTCAATTAGCTTTTTAACTTCTGCAAAATCATGAATACTAGTTCTTAGAAAATCTCCATTTCTTGATATTCCAATTACATTAATACCTTTAGTCACTAATAATTTATTCAAATAAAAACCATCTTGACCATTTATACCAAAAATTATAGCCTTCTTCATATTTTATTGAAATAAATCTTTTCTACAATAAAAAGTATTAAGATTAGTATCAGCATAAACAATATAATTCTGACTTAACATATAGTTGGTAATTTCATAATTTTTATTAATACCATTTTCGAGTGAAAATAATATGGTTTCAACACAAATCAATTCTGGCCTAACTATTTCAAAATTTATACTTTTTAAAATTTCTAGATCTAAGCCCTCAACATCAATAGAAATAAAATTAACGTTATTGAAATTATGATTGTTTATTACATTTTGAATATTTTCTAAATTAACTTTAGTAGTATGATATTCGATTCCAGATTCTTTCTTTTTAATTTCAGCATCAGCTTTTGAAAAAGTATTCCAAGCATTATAATGCCCCTCAAAATAATAGAAATCTGCATCTTTAGTATCTTCAAAAGAAATTCCAATATTTAATACTATGTCTCTGGGTCTCTTACTTTTTAAAATAGGTATAATGGTTACATCTGGTTCTATGCAAATTCCATTAGCACCTTTTAAATAAAAATAATAAGTATTGTTACCTTTTATTGGCTGATTAGAACCAATGTCTATATATGATGGTTTTGTAATACCAATATGTTCAAAAAAATAATCAGCAATTAAGTCTTCACCACATTGAGCATAACTAACTTTCCCTATTAAAAAGATGGTATCAATTGCTTTTTTTATTTTAATAATTATTCTTTTGATCAGCATGTAAAACTAGCTTGAAAAGTTAATTAATGTTTCTTATAAATGTCAATAATTGGGATAGGGAAAATAAAACCTGTCCCTTTTTCTAGTGCGTCCTTTTCTCGTTCTATGAATTCTGCTTTGAAGTGCCAAGGTAATACAAGATAATAATCAGGATTCATTGCTCTACTCTCTTCCTCACTAATAATTGGGATATTTGTACCTAATGTATGTGCACCATATTTATCAGGATTTCTTTCTGCGGCATAATCAACCAACATATTATTGATATTACACCACTGTAATATAGTATTTCCCTTAGTTGAAGCACCGTAAATATGAACTTTTTTGCCTTCTTGTTTTAATTTTTGCAATAAATCGGTAAGCTCATTTTTAACTTTTTCAATTCTGTATTGAAAAGCTACATAAGGTTTATCGGTATCAAGTTCTAGATCAAACTCTTTTTGACGAATATCATTCATCAATTTATGATCTTCTTTATTGTAATACTTACCACTTTCTTTATGAGTAGCATAACATCTTATACTACCCCCATTGATTTCATTGAATGAAATTTTTACGATTTTCATACCAGCAAGAGCGGCAATTTTCTCTAAAACAGCTAAACTATAAAACTCTAGATGTTCATGACAAATTGTATCGTAGCTATCTAATTCAAGCATATGAGGCATGTAACTCATTTCAAAAATCCAAATACCTTCTGGTGATAATATTTTTTTAATATTTTTCACAAAATCTACTGGACTTTCTAAATCGTAAAACATTGCAATCGAAGTAATGATATCCATTTTCTTTTCACCAATTGCAGATGATAGTTCAGCAGAAGGAAAAATATCCTGTACTACAGTTGCATTTTTAACTTCTTGCGCAACATCGCTAGGATCACATCCAAATTTTATAAAATCAGCAGGGTATACATCTAATAAAGTGCCATCGTTACAGCCAATATCCAGAACATTGCATCTACTTTTATTGACCATTGATAATGCAGTATTTGCAATTTCTTTTAAATGATTTCTCATTGTAGCATTGGTTCCACTCCTATACCAATATGCAGCATATAATATCTCTGGTGGTACACTATGCTCCATTTGCAGAAGGCCACATGCATTTTCATCAACTTGTGGATTACATCGTACTAATGAACAATTTATTTTTCTGTGTGAGGGTTCTTCCTTACCTGGTTTAACAAAAGAGCCTTGAAGAAATTGAGGCCCTAAGCTGATAACTGGAGTTAATGAAGAAGATCCACAAACTCTGCAAGTTGTTCTTTTTCTTACGTGCATTTATAAAAATTTAAATTGATTCTGTAATTAACTTGAAAAACATGATATTAATAGCATCTATGCATTTATTTCTTTGTAGATTTAATATTGCCAATTGCTTAACAACTAAATCCTTTTCTTCCATAGGAACTTGTTCAAATTCATATACTTTTTCTTGTTCATGCCATAATTGGCAATTAACATCTGCAAGTTGATAAAAAACTTCCCCAAAATTCCCAACCACTTCTTTTACATCATTACCTTCTTTTTTGAATACTTTATTGCTATCAAAAGTTAATCTCTCAACAGGTATTTGACCTGATACAGCATTGGTTATAAATTCATTTATTTCTTTTTTAAGTAGTTCACATTGATTATCAAGTGATTGCAATCTAATTGTGTCTTCTGAATGGTATTGCTTTAATTTCACAATAGTTAATTTGTCACATAACATTCCCAAAGTTTCAGCCATGATTTTATTTAATTATATATCTTGTAAAATTAATGAAAATAAATTAAAATATTAATATTAGTATGTGAGCTATTACCCAAATTAGCTATTCTAATTCTAATCATTGTATTCAAATCTCTTAACTTTATCATATCTAAATTATTTCAAAATGATCATCGACTCCCTTTCTAACACAGACCGATATATTCCGCTTCATCACCGCTTCAGTAAAGCCATAGAATTTATTGATACCACCAATTTACTTTCTTTAGAACCAGGAGAAATTAGAATTGACGGAGAAGATATTAGGGCCATAATAATAGAAAGTGAACTGGTTAGTAAAGAAGTTTCAACCGATGGTTTTGAGTGTCATAACACTTTTATTGATATACAGGTTTGTATAAGTGGAAGTGAAGTAGTTGGTTGGAAATCAAGGAGTTCATGCAATGTACCTAAAGATAAATACAATGCAGAGGAAGATGTTCTTTTTTTTGCTGATAAACCCGACATGTTTTTTACTTTAAAAGAAAATCAATTTGCTATTTACTTTCCCGATGATGTACATGCCCCGATGATAGGAGAAGGTAACATTAAAAAAATGGTGATTAAAGTGAGGGTATAAATTAACACTTAGATATATATTATTTATAGTTAATTTGCCCTTCAAAGTGACTCTTCTCAATGAAAAAATATTTTTTCATTTTATCTCTATTTATCTCCCAACTCATTCAAGCACAGCTGTGTAATGGTAGTTTAGGAGATCCGGTAGTAAATATTACTTTTGGCAATAAACAAAATACCATTGCTCCTTTAAAAGCTGGAATTACTAATCTTCAATATATCGCTTCCGGTTGCCCCAATGATGGTTATTATACAATTGCTAGCACTTCTTATAATTGTTTTGGTTCTTCTTGGTACAATATTAACCGAGATCATACAGGTGATATTGGTGGTAGATTTATGTTGATAAACGCATCTTATAACCCCAACGATTTTTATATTGATACAGTTAACGGTTTATGCGGAAATACTACCTACGAATTTGGCGCATGGGTAACCAATGTTGTTAATAGTAATAATAGTGGTGGTTCAAAACCCAATCTTACATTTAAAATAGAAACAATTACTGGTATAGTATTAGGAAAATACAATACTGGTAGCATCAACGAAGAAAATTCACTGACTTGGAAACAATATGGTTTTTTTTTCAAACCTGCTATCTCAACTTCTAAAATTGTACTGCGTATTACCAACAATGCACCTGGTGGTATAGGCAATGACTTAGCAATAGATGATATTACATTTAGACCATGTGGCCCAACCATCACCGGCTCTGTTCAAGGTGGATCTGATGAAATTACAACTTGCATAGATCAACAAATTCCATATTCTTTCAGAACATCAGTTGATAGTGGATTCTTAGATCCTGTTTTTCAATGGCAATTAAGTGTAGATAGTGGTAAAATTTGGACTGATATTTCAGGTGCTATATCTACATCTTATACTAGAATGCCCTCCTTAAAAAGCGGCTTGTATTTATACAGAATGTTAGTGGGTGAAAGGACTAATTCCTCGAATAAAAATTGCCAGATTTCTTCTAACAAAATTAGTATCAATGTCATTGAAATACCTTCTAGAAATGAAGTGGTATTTTTACAAGGCTGCACCGGTTCTAAAACTGAATTGACTTCAACTTATAACAGCGATTTAAATTACTTATGGAGTGGTCCGAATAATTTTACCGCAAATACGTGTAATCCCCTTATAACCAATATCCAATTTCCTGATTCTGGTATTTATAACGTATTCCTCTCGAATAATATTGGTTGTACAGCTACCGAAACCATCCATTTAAAGGTAGTGGAAGGGGTAAAAGCAATGATATATCCTACATTTTCGGTAGTATGTGAAAATGAAACAGCCGAATTAAAGGCTACTGGGGGTAGTTCATTTAATTGGTACCCTCAATTGGGAATTAACACTTTTACATTGCCCGATATAGTGGTTACCCCAATTATAGATACTTCTATTTATTGGGTTGTGATTAAAAATAATGCAGGCTGTACCGATTCTACCTACGCAACCATAATTCGGATTAAGCATCCTACTGTTGATGCAGGAACAAATCAAACCATCATGCAAGGGAATGCAGTATCTTTATCAGGTAATATTACTGGTATTTATGCCAATTGTTTTTGGAACCCAGTTGTGGGTATTACCAATCCTTATAATTTAAGTACTACTGCTTTTCCCAATAAAACCACTATGTACTATTTAACAGCTAATGGATTGAATAACTGTCCTTCAGTGTTAGATAGTGTATTGATTAATGTATTATTATTAATAAATATACCCAATGCTTTTTCCCCTAATGGCGATGGTATAAATGATACTTGGACTATTTCAGGACTTGAAACCTATCCCCATTCATCTGTATTGGTATTTAATAGATATGGGCAACAAGTATTCTACCAAAAACCATATTCAAAAGGATGGGATGGCAGTTTTAAAGCAAACCAATTACCTGTTGGAGCTTATTATTATATAATTGAACGAGGAGAGGGGTATGCTAGTTTAAAAGGAACCGTGTTGCTCTTACGGTGATGCTTCTATACTATTTATATTAAGTAAGGAAATATTCAAAGCAATTACGGTGCAATTCAATTAAGATTCAATTATGAGTTTTTGGATGCGGTAATTTTAAAAAATTAATCAATTATTTTTTCTTAACATTGAAAAATGTTTGGTGAAATCCGCTAAGATGTATATGTGCAATGCGTTTAATTCCAATTTATGATTGTTTTATAAATGGCTTCTTTAAGTTTCACTGAAACACCTACTTCATCAGCAAATTTTTTCCAGTTCATCACAGTTTCTAGCCACTACATTAAACCCCATTCTTCGAAACATTTGTTCTGCTTCGGCATAGGTTAATGATAATTCACGCATTGTTTGAAACAGCTGTTCGTAACTAAAACTTGTAACTGCATTGTAATCGTAATCATTGATTGCACAAAAGGTTTGAATATGATGTTTTATATCACCATCGGTTCGGTCAAATCGTTTGGTCATAAAATGAGCTCTTCCATTTTCTTCCAAGAGAATCGATGGCATCATGTTAATTCCACAGGTAAGGGCCATATTGTAATAAGCCATTTCAACTCTGCCGTAACCTTCACTAGATCCTAGTTGAATATCACTCACTCCATCCAGCTTTAACAACCAATGCTCAAATCCTTTGGGTGCATTTGTTTGTCCT
>CANGCK010000010.1 GCA_947452295.1 Sphingobacteriia bacterium | reverse complement strand
TGGTATAATTCCATAATGAATTACTTTTTCATCTGCAAAACTTAGTTTCAAATTAGCCGCTTTTATTGGATCAATATCCCCAATTAAATCTGCTACACTCACATCGGGAGTAGCTAACTTTTCTCCGTAGCGCTCAGTTCTATGTACCCAATGAATAGGTGTTTCATCACCATTTTCAGCAATAAAATCTATCGCATACTTACTCATAGGTTGCAACGGGTCATCATTTACTTCACTCCCTGCAATGATCGGTATGTATTCATCTAATAAATCTACCATTTGCCTTGCCATTCTTGTTTTAGCCTGACCGCGTAATCCTAAAAACAATATATTATGCCTACTCAACAATGCGCGTTCTGTATCGGGTATCACCGTATCTTCGTATCCTACAATACCTTCAAAAGGATTTTCTTTTTGCTGTATACTGCTAATTAGATTATCTCTTACTTCTTCATGTACAGACTTTGTTTTGTATCCACTTTTCTTTAGTTGACCCAGGGTTATAATATGTTGAATATCCATAAGTACCGTTCGTTATAATTGATTGAAATTAATTAGTAAACTGTTTTCCTTTTACCACTTTCAAAATCCTTGAAAATAAAGGAGCCCAATTTGTCGAGGGATGCAAAATATGCTTTCCCATGATTCATTTCGGTAAACTCTTGTACGAAATTTTGTAAATAAGGATCCGAAGCAATCATAAAAGTAGTAATAGGTATATGTAACTTTTTACATTGTGCCGCCAAATTAATGCATCTATTAACTACTTTTCTATCTAAACCAAAACTGTTTTTGTAATATTTATTGCCAATTTTAAGACAGGTGGGTTTCCCGTCGGTAATCATAAAAATTTGCTTGTTGTGATTTTTTCTTCTCCGCAATAAATCCATAGCCAATTCTAATCCAGCCACTGTATTGGTATGATAAGGCCCCACTTGCAAATAAGGCAAATCTTTTATAGCGATGCTCCATGCATCATTACCAAATACAACAATGTCAATTGTGTCTTTAGGGTATTTTGTTTTAATTAACTCACACAATGCCATGGCTACTTTTTTAGCCGGTGTAATTCTATCTTCCCCATACAATATCATCGAATGAGAAATATCGATCATTAACACTGTAGATGTTTGTGATTTAAAATCGGTTTCCCTAATCTGCAAATCATCTTCTTGCATTGAAAAAGATTCAACGCCTCTATTCACTTGCGCCGTTCTAATACTCTCTGTAAAATCTATTTGCTCTAACAAATCCCCAAATTGAAAAGGCCGTGTATTGGGCGTTAATTCGGTACCCTGGCCTACTTTAAATGTAGCATGATTGCCTTTGCCAGATTTCTTTAGTTTGCCAAATATTTCTTCTAAACTTTTTTTCCGAATGGTTTGTTCAGACTTGCCTGTTATTTTAAAAGATCCATCCTGTTCATTTTCATTTAAATAACCATTTTGTTTTAGGTCATCAATAAAATCACCCATCCCATAATCGGGTTTGGTTAATTGATATTGCTTATCTAAATCATTCATCCAGCTCAACGCTTCGGCAGCATCTCCATTAGTATAGGTAAGTAACTGCATGAATATATCGAGCATTTGCTCAAATATAGATTTAGCAGCTGCTAGCGGATTAAATTGTAGGAAACGATATCCCTTCATGTATTTTTAATTACTAGTTGTTATGGAAAGATATTTAATTAAAGCTACATTCTATTGCCGGAAAGTGATGCATTTAATTTGTCAAATTCTTAAACCTTAACAAGCAATCAACAAAAAAGGTTTAAGATGAGTGGAAAGAAACTATTCATTCCACCAACCTTAAACCTTTTATAGGTAACCAAATTATTTAATCAATTACTTTCCCTTGGGTGCCATTAATTTACCTGGTACGGTAATAGCTGGGTTGTAAATTGTTTTCATTCGCTCTATACCATCTAAATAGCTTTGTGCCATTCTTTTTTCTTCATCCATTAGTTCGGCACGACTAGGCGGAAGTGAACTGTAATATTTAATTTGTTGTTGCAAATCTTTACTAACAGCGGCTGCTATTTTTTCAATTAACGCCTTGTCTTCTGCAGCATATGCCGCCTCTAACATTAATAATGAATACCTATTGTGCATATTACCTCTACTTACCATTCCGTAAGGGAAGTTTTCTTGATTCATCATCTTATCTACCTTATCTAACACTTTTCTTGCTTCTTCTTTTCTTCCCTTGCTGGCTAAGTCGGATGCTAGTTCTGAATAAGCAGATCGGATGCTATTTAAATGGCGACGGTTTTCTTCATCGTAATAAACTCCTTTTTTATCGGCATTGCCAAATGCAAAAACATTCAACGCCTTCTCTTTCATCCAATCGGTATTTACTCTTGAATTTTGTACGGGCACTAATCGGAAGCTTAATCCATCTCTACGCAAGTATTGATCAAACCCTAGCTCAATTTGAGGATTGGTGAAATAAATTGGTCTATTCCATTTTGCAGCAGCAATAATATTCAATACAGCAATATCATTTTTCATCAATGCCGATTTAGGAAGATCAAAACGCAATTCATCTAATAAGCTAACAGAATCTGCTTGTGTAACAGTGTGATTAGCCAAAACCAATGATTTGTTTACAGGAATTGAAAATTTACGAACAGGAAATGTATTTAATGCATCCCCATTCCCTCTATCTTCCATATTTGTGGGGTCATCACTACCTACGTAATTTTTCATTACATCATACAAATCATAATAGCGGTTTTCAGGAATACCTGGTTTAGGACGATATAAAATATAGTCTCTCTTACTGCCCTCTATTTGATCGGCGCTAAAAATTACATCTATAGGTGCACTTTGGTTTACTTTATACCTTAACACATTGATGTACCAATCTATTCCTAATAAACTGTAGTTGATCACACGAATATCCGGACGGATGCCCTCTACTTCTTGAGCATACCAAAGCGGATAAGTATCGTTGTCTCCAAATGTAAATAAGATAGCATTGGGTGCACAGCTTTCAAGATAATCTTTAGCTAAATCACGCGACAATACTTTTTGGCTTCTATCATGATCATCCCATTCTTGCTGTGCCATTATAGTTGGTACAGCTAATAAACAAACGATGGTAGCCAATGATGCGGCTAATGTTCTATTGATTTTTTGAGGAATTAAATTGGCAATGCCCAAAACACCCAAACCAATCCACACGGCAAAAGCATAAAAACTACCAACATAGGCATAATCACGCTCACGTGGCTGATTGCCAGCTTGATTCAAATAAAGTACTATTGCTAAACCAGTGAAAAAGAACATTAAGAAATTGGTAAATGCATCATCACCTTTACGCTTAAATTGATAGAACATACCAATTAAACCTAAAATAAATGGCAAAGCAAATAACTTATTATGGGCTTTGTTTTTTTGGATAGAATCAGGTAAGGTAGATTGATCTCCATATAACATATTATCTATCAATGGAATACCTGTTATCCAATTCCCATCTCTTGGGTTACCGGTATATACACCTTGTATATCATTTTGCTTGCCAGAGAAATTCCACATAAAGTAGCGGAAGTACATCCAATAAACTTGATAGGCGCCAAAAAATTTAATATTATCGAATTGATTGGGGGCTCTTTCATAAGTACCGTCTTTCAATTTCGGGATATCCAGGAAATTTGAATAATAATAGGCATGGTATTGGTCATCACTTGCATCCCATACTCTAGGTAATAGCATTTTATCTTCTTGTTTGTACACATACTTCTTACCCTCACCAAGCTCTATATACTTATCGTGCGATTTTTGGTAACGCATTCCAGTATTTTTTACATCAACAGGTTGTGATGTGAATTTTTGACCATATAACAAAGGAAAATCACCATACTGTTCACGACCAAGATACCCAACTAAACTCATTGGATTATCTACATTGTACATGTCAACCGATGGGTTTGCACTACTACGAATCATCGTAGTTAGGTAAGTACTATACCCAATAAACATAAATGCAATACACCATATAGATAACGTAAGGTATTGCCAAGATTTTTGTGCGGCAACTTTCAATCCATACCATATCAATCCAGCTACAACTACAAAAAAGAAAGTAAATCCTGTAAAGAAAGGTAACCCAGCGCCGTTTACAAACCATCTATCGAAAGCGCCGGCTAATTTTATAGAATACTGTATTACACCTACTTGAACAACACCAGTTATAATACATCCAATAATAAAAAATATGTATACCCCGCCAAAATAGCTTTTTTGTGCAGGTTTCCATTTTTCAATAAAGACTAAAGCGCCAATTGCAATAGCAACAGCTAAAATAACCAAAACAGATAATGTATTGTCCATTGGCACATTATCGGTAGCCTCTGCTGCTGCACTAATCAATGCCCCAACAAATGCCAAAATACCTCCCACAATGGTTAATTTAATAAACCAACTACGGATAGATGGATACGCAACATGGAAAGAATCGCGTTTACGGAAATAATACACCATTACAATAGCTGGAATGGTTAATAAGTTTAATAAATGGACCCCAATTGAAAGTCCCATCATAAAGAAGATGAAAACTATCCAACGATCTGCTCCTGGCTCATCAGCATGGTTTTCCCATTTAAGAATAGCCCAAAATACAATTGCAGTAAAAAAACTGGAGAGCGCATAAACCTCACCTTCAACAGCACTGTACCAAAAAGAATCACTAAATGTATATGCTAAAGCGCCCACAACACCAGCGCCCATAATAGACCAAATTTGAGCACCAGTAACAATATCAGCGGTTTTTACATTAACAATTCTACGTGCAAAATGAGTGATTGTCCAAAACAAAAATAATATGGTAAAAGAGCTAGATAATGCGCTCATGCTATTTACTGCTTTAGCAGCATTGGCTGGATTATCGCCAAACAATACTACAAAAACTCTTCCTAAAATTACAAATAAGGGAGCCCCCGGTGGATGCGGAATTTGTAGTTTAAAACAACTACTTACAAATTCACCACAATCCCAAAAGCTACCTCCTGCTTCGGCAGTCATTAAGTAAACGGCACTGGCTATAAAAAATACAACCCAGCCTGTGATGTTATTAATCTTGTTGAACTTCATATTCTTTTTGATTTTACGACGGGCAAACATAGTTTATTATAGCTAAAAATTAAAAAACTATGCTTCAGAATCTAAATAATTTGAAATATTTTTTGTTTTTATTTACAGTCGCAATCCCAGCCCTTCCCCAAATCTATACAAGTAACCACCGTTACCTCCTCATTACAAGGCGCAAAAACAATTCTAAGATGTTGATTATCTTTGCTATATCCTTCTACAGCGTACTTTTTATTGCATTCTGTTAGCTGTAATTGACTTTTTTTATAATTAATAGTTCCGTTCTGTAATATATCCCTCACTTCGGCTTCAGTAATATCCCTACAAGACATTCTGCAACGAGCATGCTTAGAATAATCAATAATAGAGGGATGTCTATTTAACCCTTTTCCTTCACCAACTGAAGTCTTATTATTTATTTTTTTACTATAAGGAAGTGTTCGGTCATTTTGAATAGCATTGCCCTTACAATTTTTCAGGAAAAGAGCAGCCAAAGTCAATACAATCAACAAAAAAAAGGGAAGTATTTTAGTGGTTTTCATTTTATTAATGGTTTACTATAACGGCATTTGCATAGAATGGTATGTTGAGTACAATTTGCCCAATTAAGCATTATATTGATTAAACACGCTTTGGTGATGGCTGCATTGGTGATGAAAATTACAAAAAATAAGGGAATATTTCATTGCCTTAGCAATAGAAACAATCCAATTCAACCTAATCCATCTATAAACTTTGCTTTTGCCTCCTTAACTTTGCGGTTCAATGGAAAAAGCAAAAACAGTAGCCTTTCATACATTAGGCTGTAAGCTTAATTTTTCGGAAACTTCTACCCTATCAAGAATGATGGAAAAAGAAGGGTTTGAAAAAAAAGATTTTACAGATGTAGCGGATGTGTATGTAATAAACACTTGTTCTGTTACAGATAATGCCGATAAAGAATGTAGGCAATTGGTAAGAAGAATACAGAAAAAATCTCCCGAAAGTTTTGTGGTAATAACTGGTTGCTATGCACAGCTCAAACCCAAGGAAATTGCCGAAATACCAGGAGTAGATTTAGTATTGGGTGCAGCAGAAAAATTTAATTTAACCAAACACCTCTTAGATTTAACTAAAACCGATACAGCTGCTAAAATTTGTAGTTGCGATATAGAAGAATTAACAGGTTTTACAGCTACATTTTCTCAAAACGACCGAACAAGAACTTTTTTAAAAGTGCAAGATGGCTGTGATTACAATTGTTCATTTTGTACGATTCCAATGGCAAGGGGTAAAAGCCGAAGCGATACGATTGCTAACGTAGTGCAACAAGCCAATCAACTTGCCAATGATGGTGTAAAGGAAATTGTGCTAACAGGAGTTAATTTAGGCGACTTCGGCAGAGGTGCCCATGGCGACAAAAAATATGAAGAAAATTTTTATGATTTAGTGCAAGCATTAGATGCAGTAAAAGGAATTGAACGCTATCGGATTTCTTCTATTGAACCCAATTTGTTGACAAACGAAATTATTGAATGGGTAGCCAAGAGCGATCAATTTATGCCCCATTTTCACATCCCCCTACAAAGTGGATCGAATGAAATATTGGCTTTAATGCGCAGGCGTTATAAGCGAGAACTATATGCTGAAAGAGTAGCGTTGATTAAACAATTAATTCCACATGCAGCAATTGGAGTGGATGTAATTGTAGGCTTCCCGGGCGAAACTGCGGACCATTTTAAAGAAACTGTTGATTTTCTTCATTCGCTAGATGTTACTTACCTCCATGTATTTACCTATTCGGAAAGAGATCAAACAAAGGCAGCTGAAATGAATAATGTTGTACCAATTTCTGTAAGAAATGAACGCAATAAAACACTTAGGAATTTATCTTATATGAAGTTGCAATATTTCACCAATCAACACAATGGTTCAACCAGAAAAGTGTTATTTGAAGCATTTAATAAAGAGGGAATGATGGAAGGCTATACCGATAATTACATAAGAATAGCTACACCATACCGAGCAGAATGGGCAAACCAATTAGTAGATTGGCAACTATAACGTATTGTTTTTCAGATCGATTCTTTTAGACAATTTGTAAAACTCTTTTGTTTTTGTAAATGCTTTGATGGCTTCACAATGGCTTAAATGATGCATATCTGTCCCGATAAATGAAACCAATTGTTGGTCAATTAAATTGATGGCCATTTTTTTTACAGATTTTCCGTAATAACCACTTAGAGAAAGCATATTGATTTGAAACAAACAGCCCATTTCAATTAAACGATGATAATATTGAGGTTGTTGAAAATAATAGGAATATCGTTCAGGATGCGCAATAATTGGCGTAAATCCATTTAATACCAAATTAAAAATGGCTGTTTCTATATATGGAGATGCTGCAGCAAAGGGCATTTCAATCAGTACAAATTTGTTGCCAAACGAAAGCAAGTGCTTGGGTTGATTTAATACTGTATCAATAAAACTTTCATCTACCATATATTCTGCTGCAACTTCAACTTGTATATCGCAACCGGCATTAACTAAAGCCGCTTGAATGGACTTAAATACAGGCAAAATTGTTTCGGGTGAATTGTTATAAACACCTTGAAAAATGTGCGGTGTTACAATACATTTTCTATAGCCCCACTTCTTCATCAATTTAAAATAATGTAATGATTCTTCTAACGTTACAGCCCCATCATCTAAGCCTGGTAGTAAATGCGAATGCATATCTACTCCAATAAAAGACAAATCTCTTTCTACAGATTTAGATGAATTAAATAAAAAATCAAACATTTACAATTTCATTAAATTAAATAGGAGACAAATATTCTGCAGGGAACTCTACCACCATAACCTGCCCCAAACTTTTTAATTGAACAAAGACTTTTTTCTTACTGCCTTTTAACACAGTGCCCTCCTTATCCATAAAAACGCCAAAATTAATTCTAATTTTTTCACCCTCAGCAAATCCTTCCTCTGAAATAATCGTAATTTTTGCATCTTTATCTGCTAAATACATTTTTATATTATCTACCTCTTCGTTTTTGATTACTGCAGGTTTAGACAGGTAATACACAAAATTCAATACGCCATCTGTACTAAGTACGTTGTTTTTTTCATTGTCATCAATTCTTACAAAAACATAAGATCTAAATAAGGGTTCTTCAATGATTTTTTTTCTGTCAGACCACTGTTTCTCAATTTTTTGTAATGGGCACCAGCTTTCTACGCCTTTTTTTAATAATGCTGTATTGATTTTTTTTTCCCAGCGGGGCTTTGTGTACAAAGCATACCACTTTTTTTGATTTACATTTACCATGAGGGACTTACTAATAAAAATGAATCAACAATTATTTACCCGAATTTGTAAGTTTAGACTGTGCAATTTCTTGTACAATTTTCAAGCTTTCGGCTATATACATATCCGTTTTAAGCGACTTTAGCCATTCTTGGAATCTTCTCCCCTTAATTTCATCCGGATTTTTATAATATTTATCATTATCAACATCCATTATCGAAACATCTAGCTCAGTTTTTAATTTAAGCAATTGGTTATTTTGATTAACAGAACTATTGATTTGTTTTTTCTGTTCACGGTATTTATCAATTTTTAAACTAACCGGCATTTCAGCATTTTTTGCCATCCAACGTAAATTAGATTGCACTAAGCTAAAGGTAGAATCTGCTTTAATTTGATCTTGCACTTTTTTACTGATTGCACTTAAATCTGCAGTATAATCAGATTGCCATGGTTTGTAATCTACCTTAGCAATTGCATCCCATGGCAATGCACTGGCATTGTCTTTTTCGCGAAATTTCAAATATTCATACGAATCTGGTATAATTACATCAGGCACTACCCCATTTAATTGTGTAGAACCTCCATTCACACGATAAAATTTTTGAAAAGTTAGGGTAACAGCACCATATTCTGTTCTTCCGCTATAATTATCGGTTGCTCTACCTAATGGTATTGGTCGTTGAACAGTTCCTTTTCCATAGGTAGATGAACTGCCGATTACAATACCTCTTTTATAGTCTTGAATGGCTGCAGCGAAAATTTCACTTGCAGAAGCGCTTAATTCATTGACCATCACTGTTAGCGGACCATCATATAAAACAGATTCATCGTTATCTCTCCAAGTAACATTGTCTACAGCCCCATTCTTTTCTTTTACTTGAACTACAACGCCGTTTTTAATAAATAATCCTACCATTTTTACAACTTCTGATAACGATCCACCACCATTAAATCTAAGGTCAATCATTATACCCTTTACCTTTTCAGCTTTCAATTTAACCACTTCTTTAGCCACATCAGCAGCACAACGGAACCCATCTCTATCCTGAAAATTAGCGTAAAAATCGGGTAAATAAATGTACCCAAACTTATCGGCACCTTTCTTTAATATCGCGCTACGAGCCAACCCATCTTCTGTATCAATTTTTTCTCTGACAATAGACAATGTTTTGGTAGTTCCATCTTGTTTTTTTATAGCAAGCGTTACTTCAGTACCTTTATTTCCTCTAATTAACTTTACCGCATCTTCGGTTTCATATCCGGCAATATCTAATAAGCTGTCTTTGCTTTGCCCCACTCGCATAATAATATCACCGGCTACAATCTGACCTGTTTTCCAAGCTGCACCACCGGTAACTACTGTAGCAATTTTAACTCCATTGTCGTCCTGAGTTAAGGTAGCCCCTATCCCATAAAAGTTATTGCTCATTTTTTCATCGAAACCTCTTTTTTCAATGGGTGGGTAGTAATCAGAGTGAGGGTCCATTAAATTCGTAATGACATTTAAGAATGCACTGAAACGTTTTTCTTCATTATATGTTTTTTTGATCCGTTTAAAATAACGATCCATGAATTTGAGGGTACTATTTCTGGCTTCTAATTCTAAACTATCGGTAGATTTTTTAACAAAGTCCTTTTTATCAGCACTTTTTTCTTGATTTTCCAATAATTCTGTATAACGCTCCAATGTGAAATATTTTAATTTTTTCCTCCATCTTTCCTTGCGTTCTGCTTCGTTTGCCGGGAATACTGCTTTACTGGCATCTAATAAAAATGATTCATCTTCATTAAAAGAAAAAGGGGTAGCTAATAAATTTTTATATAATTCAATGGCTTCATTTGTTCTTTTATCATATACAGCACTTACTGCAGGCTCAAATTGAAGAGGAGCTCCGTGTATTTCATCGTCGATACTTTTTTCGTATTTCTTCAGCATTTCTATATCAGCAGCTAAAAACAACGTTTTATCTCCATCTAATTCATCAATAAACGCTTTAAACACTTGTTTAGAAAATGAATCGTTAATGGCTTTAGGACTGTAATGTTCTTGTTCTAATAAAGTTCCAACAGCATTCAATAGTCTTTGCTGTAATGGGTCTCCGCCATCAATTGGTGTTTTATTACTGCGAAATGCGAAAAAAAGTGTACCAAATAAAACGATGGTGGTAAGCACTAACCCTTTTCTACTCTTCATAAATTGCTTGATTTTTTGCATGATCATATCAAAAATACTCTAAAAAACTATTGAAGTTTCAGAATATTTTTCATTAACATTTTTTTGAAGAATTGATTATTAAAAAAAAAATACTATTTTCGCACCCCAATAAACGGAGAGCGTAGCTCAGTTGGTTAGAGCGTCAGTTTGTGGCACTGAAGGCCGTGGGTTCGAGACCCATCGTTCTCCCCCTAAAAAAACCTATAAAATTAACTTTATAGGTTTTTTTAATTTATATCGATATGAAATAAGCCAGATTTAACATTTCTATGCCAAATACGTTTTTTTATTAATCGAATTACAGATTAGACTTAACATACATAATATCATCATATGAAATTGCTCATACTCATTCCTGTTATTTCCGCATTTATTGGTTGGTTTACGAATTGGATTGCAATTAAAATGTTATTTCATCCCAGAACTCCCAAGAAAATTCTAGGATTAACCTTTCAAGGAATTTTCCCCAAGCGCCAACGCCAATTTGCCGAAAAATTAGGAAAGCTGGTGAGCGAAGAGTTGCTTTCTTTTCAAGATATTGAACAGAAAATTAGTAATCCCGAGAATATTAGTAAGCTGATGCCTTTTGTGGAAGAGCATATTGAACATTTTCTGCGTGTGAAACTTGCTGAGCAATTGCCTATGATTAGTATGTTTATTGGGGAAAAAACTATTGCTGACTTAAAAAAGGTTTTTGTGAATGAATTGACCGTAATTTTTCCCGAAATCATGAAAAATTATATGTCGAACTTGAAAAGCGATCTTGACCTTGAAAAAATTGTTACTGAGAAAGTTAGTGGTTTCTCCTCCGACAAACTAGAAGAAATCTTAAATGCTATTATGTCGAAGGAATTTAGGTTTGTGGAAATAATTGGCGGTGTATTAGGATTTATCATTGGTTTATTACAAGTTTTATTAACGCTGATTGCATAAATCAATCAATAAAAACCATTATTGGGGATATTCATCAAACAATTGTCCATTTAAGTTTGTCATATTACCGCTTGTATAAAGGAGGCATAATAATTGCTTAACCTTAAGCACATTTGCATATAATAATAAGTTCAATATGCGTAATTTCTTTTTTGTATTATTTATTTTCATTATTCCATTTAGTATTTCTGCACAGTTTCCAGGAATGGGTGGTCGCCCGGGAACAGGTGGTAATGGTCAGAACATGAATATTGGCCATTTCTATGGCAAAATTATAGACAGTAAAACATCAAAAGCAATAGAAGGTGTTACGGTACAATTAAAAGGCAACAAATTTGATACCGTATCTAAAAAAATGAAAGAGGCTATTCTTGGAACAGTTATTACCAAATCCAACGGTGATTTTAGTTTTGAAAACCTTTCTCCATTCGGAAACTTTAAATTAACACTTACCTCTTTAGGTTATAAAAAACTGGAACAAGGTATAAGTTTTGGTATAAAAATGCCACAGGGAGGCATGGCAGGAGGCAATATGCAACAAATGCTGGGAATGGTAGATAAGGATTTAGGTAACCTAAAACTTGAAGAAGATGCCACCAATTTGGGGAATGTAACAGTAACGTCTTCTTCCAAATCGCAGTTTGAAATGGGTATTGATCGAAAAATTTTTAACGTCGATAAAAATTTAATGGGTTCAGGACAAACTGCTACAGAATTAATGAAAAATATCCCTTCATTAAATGTTGATATAGATGGTAATGTAACCATGAGAAATGCTGCACCTACCATTTTCATTGATGGCCGCCCTACTACAATTACATTAGATCAAATACCTGCCGACATTATTGATAAAGTAGAGCTAATTACCAACCCTTCAGCCAAATACGACGCTTCAGGCGGTAATGCTGGTATTTTAAATATTGTGTTGAAAAGAAATAAAAAAACAGGTTATAATGGAGGGGTAAGATCTGGAGTAGATTCAAGAGGGAAATTGAATATAGGAGCAGATATGAACTTACGCCAAAACAAAATTAATTTCACTGGTAGTGGAATGTTTAATGAGCGTAAATCTATCTCAGAAGGAATTACAGATCGTAATAATTTACTGAGCACACTAAGTAACGTGCATAATACCACCAACTCAACCAGTAATGGTTATTTTGCCTTTTTAAGAGGAGGTATTGATTATTTTGTAGACAACAGAAATACAATATCGGTAACTGCGAACTACAATAAAGGGAAGTTCGATAACGATCAAGTACAAAAAGTAGACTCTATAATTGCAGGCAACTATTCATCTTTCTCTAATATTGGAACTATTTCCACTATGAATTTCAAAAACATTGGTGCGCAATTGAGTTACAAACACAACTTCGCCAAAAATGGGCATAATATAGCCACAGACTACAACTACAATAAAAGCGACAATAGTAGTGAAAGCAATATCAATACCCAAACTTTCAATAAAGATGGCAGTGTAAAAAGTAACGCTATTTTGCAAAAAGGTTTAGGAGATGGTTATACCATCAATCATACATTTCAATTAGATTATGAAAACCCATTAACAGATGACTCGAAAATTGAAGCTGGAGCAAGGGGTGCAATTAGAGACTTTAACAATATATTAAACCAATATAGATTTAGTAGCACATCGAATGATTATGTATTAATACCTGCGATTAGCAGTAAATATAAATATATTGATCAAGTATATGCTGCCTATTCAACCTATAGCTTCAAAGTAAAAAAATGGAGTTACCAACTAGGATTAAGAGCAGAAAGTTCTACATATACCGGAACATTACTAAATGCATCAGGGGCGGATTCTGCTACATTTAAAGTAGATTATCCATTGAGTTTATTTCCAAGCGCATTTATTACTTACAAGCTAAATGACAAACAAGATTATCAAATTAACTATTCTCGTAGAATTAATAGACCCAATTTCTTTCAGTTAATGCCCTTTCCAGATTATTCGGATCCTCAAAATATAAATGTAGGTAACCCTGCAATTAAACCAGAGTTTACCAATTCTTTGGAATTTTCCTGGAATAACGCCTATAAAAAAGGGGCAAACTTTTTGGCAACTGCGTATTTTAAATACTCAACGGATCTTATTACGCGATACATTTATCGCGACAAGAACAGTTTAATACCAGGTGATAGTGCATACTTTAATACTTATATCAATGCAAACGAAGCATTTACTTATGGTATTGAATTAAGCAATAAGAGTAGCTTAAATAAGTGGTGGGAAATGACGGTAAGTTTAAACTTATTTAATTCTAAAATAAATGCGAATGTACCTGGACAAACTAATTTAACCCAGGAGCAATTAAGTTGGTTTGGAAAAGTTAATAATAATTTTAAAGTGTCAAAAGGGTTTTCTATACAGTTAAGTGGTGATTATCAAGCTAAAACAGTATTACCGGCTAGTTCAGGCGGTGGTGGAAGAGGCGGAATGGGTGGCGGCGGAATGATGTTTGGCGGTGGTCCACAAACTGGATCGCAAGGTTATAATCTCCCTAGATATGGTGTAGATCTTGCATTTCGTAAAGATTTCACATGGAAGAAAGGAAGAACAGCCAATCTTACTTTAAGTATGAATGATATTTTTAGAACACAATTATTTGAATCATATTCATCAAGTAGCTTATTCAACCAAACCAGCCAACGAAGAAGAGACCCTCAAATTTTGAGATTGAACTTTAGTTACCGTTTTGGTAAGTTTGATGTGAGCTTGTTTAAACGTAAGAATACAAAAGCAGATCAAAGTGGTGGTATGGAAATGATGCAGTAATTGACTTTTTCAACTTAAAAGCGGGGTTATTTTCAACATCAATCATTGAAAATAACCCCGTTTTTTTTTATAGATTTTTACCTGCGAGCATGGGTACAAATGAAAACTCCTCAAACTGTTCCTGTTGAATACTACCATCTGCCAATTTAGTGATGCGCAGCATTCGTTGATTTTCTCCTTCATCAACCGGCAACACCATAAAACCACCTATTTTAAGTTGCTCAACCAATTTAGGTGGAATAAATGGGGCTGCTGCAGTAATTAATATTTTATCGAAAGGTGCATAAGTGGGCAATCCTATAAACCCATCTCCATAGAAAAACTTGATGTTTAAATACTTCCCCTTAAACACGTAATTTTTTTGTAAATCAAATAATTTTTTTTGTCGTTCAATGGTAAAAACAGCCTGAGCGCCCATTTCGGCAAGTATGGTAGTTTGATATATACTTCCGGTTCCAATTTCTAATACCTTATCTCCCTTTTTTATTTGCAATAATTGGGTTTGATAAGCTACGGTATAGGGTTGAGAAATGGTTTGTTCTGCTGCAATAGGAAATGCTTTGTCTTCGTAAGCAATTTTTTCGAATGCCATATCCAAGAAAAAATGCCGAGGAATGGTATTCATCGCACTAAGTACCGTTTCATCTGTAATACCTTTACCGCGTAAATTGTCTATCAACTTTCTTCGCATCCCTTGATGCCTAAAATCATCTTTATACGTTCCGCTTGACTGCATGCCGCAAATATAGTGCAACTTTATTTTAGGTTCATACTACTTATTATACCCTGAATGCGTTGTTCTAATATCAACTGTTTGGTATCAAATTCTTCCTTGTTTGCCAAAGTAGTATTCACGCTAAAATAAAATTTAATCTTAGGCTCTGTACCAGATGGACGGGCAGAAATTTTACTACCATCGGCAGTAATAAATTGTAATACATTGCTTTTAGGTAGTTGGATGGTCCAGGTTTCACCAGTTTGCAAATTTTTACCCATTTGCAACGCATAATCCAGCAAGGTAACAACAGCAGATTGGTTAATTTGTTGTGGTGGATTATTGCGATACCCTTCCATCATATCAGCAATTTCTTTCTGGCCATTCATTCCCTTTTTGGTGATACTTATAAGGCTTTCATAATAGAACCCATATTGAATATAGAGTTCAATCATTTTATCGAATAATGTTTTTCCTAGATTTTTTTCATATGCAGCCATTTCGCACATTAATGCAACAGCACTAACCGCATCTTTGTCTCGAATTTGATTGCCTATCATCAATCCAAAACTCTCTTCTCCGCCAATGATATAATTTTCTTTTCCCTCTAATTCTTTAATTTTTTCTGCAATCCATTTAAATCCTGTTAACACATTGTAACAACCTACTTCATTTTGTTCGGCTACTCTATTAATCATTTCGGTTGTTACCACTGTAGTAATTACCATATCATTTGAACGGGCTATTCCTTTGGCCTTTCTAGCTTCAATCATATAAGCAAAAGCCAAAACAGCAGTTTGGTTACCATTCATCAAAACCCACTCGCCTTTGTGATTTTTCACACCAATACCGACTCTATCTGCATCCGGATCTGTCCCTAACAAAATATCTGCATCCAATGATTTAGCCTTTTGCAATCCAATACTCATTGTTTCGCTTTCTTCTGGATTCGGGTATACCACAGTAGGAAAATTGCCATTCGGTGTGGCTTGCTCATCTACCACTGTTACATTGGTAAATCCAAATCTATTCAACACTTCAGGTACCAGCATTATTCCTGTTCCATGAATTGGGGTATATACAATTTTAAGATTGTGCTGTTTGGCAATCACATCAGGATATACACTCAAGCCTTTTACCATGTTCAAATAAGCATCATCCAACTCTTTGCCAATAATGGTGATATTGGCTGCTCCTCCCTCCCATTGCACTTCATTCACATCTTTAATAGACTCTACTTCTGCAATAACATTTTTATCGTGCGGAGGCACCAACTGACCACCATCGTCCCAATAAGCTTTATAACCGTTGTATTCTTTTGGATTGTGAGATGCTGTACATACTACACCTGCTTTACAACCTAAATGACGAATAGCAAAACTCAACTCAGGTGTTGGCCTAAGCGCTTCAAACAAATACACTTTAAAGCCATTGGCTGCAAAAACATTGGCTGTTGTTTCCGCAAAAAACCGACTATTGTTTCTACTATCATGAGCAATAGCCAATTTAACTTCTTCTTTTCCGTAAGTCTTTTTTAAATAATTGGCAAACCCTTGTGTGGCCATTCCAATTGTATATTTATTAACCCTATTGGTACCCACGCCCATAAGACCGCGTAGTCCACCAGTACCAAATTCAAGATTCCTATAAAACGAATCTGCTAATTCTTCAGGATTGGTTTGTTGAAGAGTGGCGATAGTATTTTTTGATTCAACATCGTAATTACCGTTAACCCAAACATTAATTCTTTCTTGTATAACACTGTCCATACTTCGATTTTAGATAACAATTTTAATCATAAATTTCGATAATGCCATATAAAGAATTGCCAATTGTATTCTTTATCCCAAAAATCCTTTTAACAAACAAATGCACCCATAACTTGGCCATTTTCAACTTCTACTTGTATATGATCGGCTTGAGTAGTAGCCAATGAAAGTCCCACATAATCGGGATTTACAGGGAATAATTTATGCATTCTTTCTACTAATACCATAGTTTGAATACTTCTTGGAGAAGCTTCCAATAATGGTTTAAGCGCATACAACATTGTTCGTCCGCTATTAGCAACATCATCAATCAATACTATATTCTTACCATCAAAAGAAATTGTTTCACTAATTGAAACGTGCATTGGATTTAGTTTATCTAATTCAACAGCAATAATTTGTATTGATTGAGGAATATAGCTTTTAAGTATTTCACATACTTTTTCGGCCAATACCAACCCATTCATCTTCACTCCCATTAAAATTACGGGAGCATCACTGTCGGTAAGATTTTCAGCTAACTGAATACTCATTCGAAGTAATTTTTGCGCAGCTTCTTCCCGAGTAAGAATATATCTTTTTGTAGACATTTTATTAAATTATTCCCCAAAATAACAACAATAAATGCAATCTTCCATTGATTGATGCAGACTGAAATTAGTATCTTAGCGGCACAACTCATTTTTATGCAAATTGTATTTCAAATAGCATTTTTATTATTGGCCGCGATTGGCATTTATTTTTTTGCAAAAAAAACAGCTGAAATTAAGCGAAATATTTTTTTAGGGAAAGATGAACAACTCAATGATCAGTCTGGAAAACGTTGGAGAAATTTAATTTTACTGGCATTTGGACAAAAAAAGATGTTCAAGAATCCTTTAGTAGCCATCATGCATTTGATTATTTATGTTGGCTTTATTATTATTAATATAGAGGTATTAGAAATTGTGTTAGATGGATTAATAGGTACACATCGACTGTTTTTACCTTATTTGGGAAGTTATTATACTTTTTTAATTGATTTTTTTGAAATATTAGCTTTTGCAGTCAGTATAGTTTGTGTGATTTTTTTGCTGCGCAGAAATATTGTTCGAATAAAGAGATTCATCAGCAGTGATTTGAATGGATGGCCACGCAGTGATGCCAACTATATTTTATTCACTGAAATTATTTTGATGGGATTGTTTTTAAGCATGAATGCTGCAGACCAAGTGTTGCAGAATATGGGGGCTGAACATTACCATACTACGGGCACATTTATTGTTTCAACCCATTTAACGCCACTATTCAGTACCCTATCTGTAAACGGGTTAATTATTTTAGAAAGAACCGCTTGGTGGCTTCATATCATAGGAATTTTTGCTTTCTTGAATTACCTCCCTTATTCAAAACACTTACACATTATTTTAGCTTTTCCAAATGCATATTTTACTCGTTTAGAAGTACCCGGAAAAATCAAAAATATGCCTGCAATTCAAAATGAAGTTTTGTATGCAATGCAACCCGAATTAGCCCCTGTAGATGCAGTACCACCGGCTAGTTTTGGGGCTAAAGATGTATTTGACCTTAGTTGGAAAAACTTAATGGAAGCATACAGCTGTACAGAATGTGGTAGATGTTCTACAGCTTGCCCTGCTAATAGTACAGGCAAACTATTAAGTCCAAGAAAAATCATGATGAGTACCCGAGATCGTTTAGAAGAGGTAGGAATAAACATCAATAGGAATGGTAATTATAAAGAAGATGGTAAATCATTGTTACACAACTATATATCAACAGAAGAATTAAGGGCTTGCACTACCTGTAATGCTTGTGTGGAAGCCTGCCCTGTAAGCATTTCCCCACTAGAAATTATTATCGAATTACGCCGGTCATTAATTATGGAAGAAAGCAATGCCCCACAAGAATGGAATAGCACATTTAGTAATATAGAAAATAATTTTGCTCCATGGAAATTCTCACCCGATGATAGAGACCAATGGGCTACAGAAATGCAGTAAATTATGGGTATTGTTGTAGTATATGCCCAATATAATCAAAATCGTTAAACGAAAGGTTTAAACAAAATTCTCCACAATTGTAATAAAGCAGTTGCGATAAATATAATACCCATTATTTTGTTTAGGGTTTTATTACTGGTGTTTAATTTAGTAACCAACCAGTTTCCGCCATGAATATATACAGCAAGGCCACCAATTGTACCCAACCCTGCTCCAATAGTAAATACATTAAAAGCAATTCTTTGTGCGGGCAATAAACCCATTTGAAACAAGGTAGTAGTCCATAAAAACCAAAATGGAATTTGTACTGGATTGAGCGCACTCATCATCAATCCTAATAAAAAACGGTGTAAACTATTTTTAAGTACAATCGACTTTTTCTCACCGGCTTGTTTGCTGGCAGCTACAAAAGCCAAAATACCCAATACCAAAAAAAGTACAACTGTAACCCAACCCAATGCTAAAAACCAAATCCTGTGTTGGGTTACCCAATCCATACCCGTAAGGGCAAACCTCAAATAAACCATCTCCACTAATGCCACTCCGATAGCAAATTGCCATGCTTTCTTAAACCCTTCTTGTAAACATATTTGTGTACTGGTAAAACTCATGTTACCCAGCGGTAATTGACCTAAAAAACTTACTAAAAAGCCCAGTGATAAATAAATGATGATTTGCATAACTATGGTGTGAAATTCTTTTATTGAATAGTAAAGGTATAAATCATTCAAAACATCTTCAGTAACTATTATCTATTGTTCATTTCTATGTACTTTTGTTGAAAATATTTGTATGAAGGTGAAAACAATGGCAGAAATGATGGCAGTTGGCGAAACGCCCGAAGTTTTGTTTTGGGTAGGTTGCGCGGGCAGCTTCGACCAACGTGCACAAAAAATCACCAAAGCCTTTGCTACTATTTTAGATAAAGTAGGAATCAAATTTGCCATTTTGGGCAAAGAAGAAGCCTGTACGGGTGATCCGGCTAGAAGAGCAGGTAATGAATTTTTATTTCAAATGATGGCTTACCAAAATATTCAGGTTTTAAATGGGTATGGTATCAAAAAAATAGTGACCACCTGTCCGCATTGCTTCAATACCCTTAAAAACGAGTACCCTGAGTTAGGTGGTACGTATGAGGTAATACATCACACTAGCTTACTTCAACAACTTATTGATGAAGGACGTATTAAAATAAAAGAAGGAGGTGAATTTAAAGGTAAAAAGATTTCTTACCACGATAGTTGTTATTTAGGTCGCGCTAACAATATTTATGAAGCACCGCGTAAAGTATTAGAAGCATTAGATGCAGAATTAGTAGAAATGAAACGTTGCCGAACTAATGGATTGTGCTGCGGAGCCGGAGGTGCACAAATGTTTAAAGAAGATGAACCTGGCAACAAAAGAATTAATATGGATAGAGCAGATGAGGCATTAGAAACAGGTGCTAAAGTAATTGCAGCTGCTTGTCCATTTTGTAATACCATGATGACAGATGGCGTAAAAAATAGAGAAAAAGAAAATGAAGTGGCAGTACTAGATATAGCAGAATTAATAGCTTCAAACATGCAATAAAAATTACTATGGACCTAAATTACCAACAACATATACCAGCAGATTTTTCAGAAGATGCTAAAGTTTGGATTTACCAAAGCAGTCGTTTGTTTTCTATGTCGGAAGCATTTGACATTGAAGATATTTTAACAGAATTTATTACTAATTGGAAAAGCCATGGAGCATCTGTAAAAGGTTACGGCAATTTATTTTTTGGTCAATTTATAGTATTGATGGCCGATGAAAGTGCCGCTAAGGTTGGCGGTTGCAGCACAGACAGCTCCATTCATGCAATTCAGGCAATAGAAAAAAAATTAAAAGTAGAGTTGTTTAACCGTCAAAATTTGGCTTTTATCGTTAATGACAAAGTGCAAATGCTACCTCTTTCACAACTTAATTATGCACTTGAAAATAACTTCATTCAACCCGAAACCATTTATTTCAATAATTTAGTTGCCACCAAAAAAATGTTGATGACAGAATGGATGGTTCCCATAAAGAACAGCTGGTTAAAAACAAAACTTCATATAGCAAACAGTTAATAAGCTAATTGCTATTTATTGGAAGGAATCGCGGTATTTGTAGCGATTAACCGTTGTTTTTTCGATGCATTATTCAATTGATAACTAATTGAAACCCTGAAATTTCTAGTGGTGGTTGCAACAAGGCTTTCAATGTAAAATTTTGGACCTTGAGTAATTGTAAGGTATTGCTGTGCAGTAAATGGATCAATTACATTAAAAGCAACGATTAATCTTCTATCCAAAAATTTTCTTTGTAACCCCATATTTAAGTTAATTGAAGAACGACTCCTGCCTTGTGGATCAGAAAAATTATTATAGCGTGCTGCACCTTCGATAGTCATTAAATTAGTAGGGGTAAAATTAAAATTACAAGTTGTATACAAAGTACCGCCATCTCTATAAGCATACAATTGTTTTTCGCGACTACTGTATTGATTATAAGTATACCCAACACTTACATTCATTCTAAATTTTTTATTAAATGTATAACCGCCAAAAGCTGTGCCTTCATATTCATTTCTATCTGCTATATTCAACCAAGCAACTTGTGTTTTACCCCCCTCTATTAATGAACGAATATTATTCATTACATTCTTAATTTTATTAAATCCAAAAGAAGTATTGATATAATATTTGCCCTTTGTATAACCTATATTCCAATCAAAATTATGGGCCAAAGATGGCATCAACAAAGGATTCCCGAATCTCAATGTATATGGATCACTGTAATCAATAGTAGGATTTAATTCGGTTATACCTGGTCTTTTTATAGTTGCTCGGTAAATAATACTAGTATTCAATGACTTACTAAACTCTTTGCGAAAAGTTACATTGGGAAGCATATTCCAGTAAATGTGTTGAACATTATTTAAATTGTTTTTAATGAAATCAAACTGCATTAACGTTTGTTCTGCTTGAGCGCCAATAATAAACCTTACATCATTTTTAAAAAGCAGGCTCAACCCTACACGAACAGTAAAAATATTTTGACGGAATATAAATTCATTGCTCATTAAATCAATTGGATCCTTTATTCCATTTAGCTGGTTTACATGATATGATTGCAAACTGTTTCGCATCGTTGATGGACTATAGCTTATGCCTCCGGAAAAATTATTGGTAATTTTATGAAAGGGCTTAGTATATTCTAACCTAACTGATGCATTTTTATTTGCATTGTTAAAAGATTGATTCAGATTAGAATCTATTCCATTTGGCAAAAAGTTCCCAGTATAAAAATGCTGTAAAAAATTTCGATCATTCAGGTTCGTATTTAAGTTGCCAATAAAAATTAAACGAAGTACTTCAGCTAAATTTTTCCCTTTATGTGTAAATGAAAGCGTTAAATTATTTGACCAACCATTACCCATACTACTGTTTGTTCTGTCAATAATTTTATAGGGAGAATTGTACCGGTTAAAACTGGTGTAAGTTGTATAACTATTGTTATCAAAATAATTTAAGTTGCTTTGATAAACAAAACCAACCATATTGTTTTTATTGAATTCATAATCAACTTGCGACCTCCAATTTGGGCGATTATTTTTATTAATTGAATTCCCTGCAGTAATTAAATGATTGATGGAGTCGGTATAAATATTTTGACGGTTACTAGCACTATTACTTTTAATCTGGCTAATCCCTTCACTAAAAGTTTGATTAAATGATATTTTTTTATTTCTATAACTTACATTTCCAGAGAAGTTACCTTCCCCTCTAGAACCTAGAGCAAGATTCAATTTACCAACCCACCCTATTTTACCTTTTTTGGTAACGATATTTATAACCCCTCCTGTTTCAGTAGCATATTGAGGTGGAGGATTGGTCATTACTTCTATTTTTTCGATACTGTTTCCTGGCAAGCTTTCCAATAAATCTTGTAATTGTTGCGCATTTAATTCTGTTGGCTTATCATCAATCAAGATTTTAGGCTCTTTCCCCTTCAACAAAATTTTACCATTGGGATCATTATTGATTAATGGGATATTTTTCAACAACTCTGCAGTATTAGTACCACTACTTAATGCACTTTCGCCAATATTGTAGGTTAACTTATCATCTTTATTTTCAATCAATGGTTTTTCCGCATATACAATCACTTCATTCAGATGATTATTACTGGTAGTCATTTTAATATCACCTAAATTAAAATCGTATCTATCAGCACGTAAATAAATACTATCAATAATAGTATTCGTTAATCCAATAGAACTGGCACGGAATCTATAATAACCAAACTTTAAATTATTAAATTCAAATGATCCATTTTTATCGGATACAGCACGAAAAATGAAGGAGTCATTGCCAATCAATTGCAATGTAATATTAGCAAAAGGTACCGCTTTTCCAGTAGAAGACGCTACCAAAGTTCCGATTATAATACCAAACTGCGACTTATCTTTATTATTTATTGGTTGAGCAGTCAATAACTTACTTAACAACAGCAATAAAAAACATAACGCAATTATCCTCATTATTAAGGAATAAAAATTAAATCAGGTATTAACCCTACAGGCAATAAACAATTATTTCAATAATGCTTTTAATGTATTCAATAATTGTTCCCCTCTTAAATCTTTTGCAATTACATTACCTGCCGGATCAATTAAAAAATTAGCTGGGATACTTTGAATTCGATACAACTGGGCAACTTCATTGCTCCAATATTTCAAGTCACTCACATGTGTCCAGGTAAGGTTGTCTTTTTTAATAGCGGCTAACCAATTGGGCTTACTTTGATCTAAAGAAACACCTAAAACGGTAAAATTTTTATCTTTAAACATTTTATAAGCGTTTACCACATTAGGGTTTTCTGCCCTACAAGGACCGCACCAACTGGCCCAAAAATCTAGTAATAAATATTTCCCTTTAAAAGAAGAAAGCGTTACAACTTTACCAGCAGTATCTTTTTGACTAAAATTAAGTGCGGGGGTGCCTATACCATTGGCATTAGCGCTTGTGATTGTACTTTCCACCATTCGTGCAAAAGCACCTATTTTAGCTTCAGGGGTTAACTGCTTATACCTAGTGTCTAAATCAACAACACCATTTAAAAGTGGACTTATTACATATAATAAAAAACTTGATACTGGTGATGATTTTTTGTTATTAGTAAATTCACTGGTTTTTTGGATTACACTTAGTTTAGTTGTTTCAAATAATGCCAATAAAGAATCTCTTTTGGGAGCATTTTTTTCGGTATTCACCAAGTTAGCTAACGCATTCAATCGATCGCGCAATGGATTAAATCCTTGTTTAAATGATGCATAATCATCTTGTATTTGGCAACCTTTTACTGTAATATTTTTAAAATCATTTACATCTCCATTCATTTCAACTACACTGCAATCATACATAAACAAATCAACACCCTGGTTAGATCCGACAAAACCAACCTGAAAAATATCTGGTTCAGAAAGTACTGTTTTTAGTGAAAAAGTGCCATTCCGAATTGTGTCTGTAGTTAACATTTTACTGTCGGAACCCCTCATTAAATAAATAATGGCATTAGGTTGAGCATTTTTTACAACGCCTTTTATCTCAACATTGTTTTGAGCATTGGTTGCATTACTTACCATCAATATAAGTGCGCATAGGATTTTATTCATATTATTTGGAATGACGTTTTTTAAGTATTGTTAAAACCTCCGCTAAATTATGGCCTTTTGCGTTAAGTAAGAGCAAATAATGGAAAAGAAGATCAGCAGATTCATTTAAAAACAGCTCTTCATTGTTGTCTTTTGCCTCAATTACCATTTCTACGGCTTCCTCCCCCACTTTTTGGGCAATTTTATTTAATCCTTTGGCAAACATTTTAGCTACATAGGACTCCTCTACACCAGCCTGTTTACGCAATTGAATGATTTCTTCCAGGTATTCTAAAAAGTTATCAGAATGATTGGATTCATCCCAACAAGTATCGGCACCCGTATGACAAGTGGGTCCTAAGGGATGTACTTTTATTAATAAACTATCATTATCACAGTCTACAGCAATTGAGCGCACTTCTAAAAAATTACCGCTTTCTTCGCCTTTTGTCCATAATCGCTGTTTACTTCTACTATAAAAAGTTACTCTAGCCAATGTATTGGTTAGCTGATAGGCTTCTTCATTCATAAAACCCAACATCAATACTTTATGGGTGGAATAATCTTGAATTACAGCAGGCACTAGTCCATCTGGATATTTTGCAAAATCAATAGTCATAATACAAATTTCAGGAATTAAAATCGCATAAAAATGCCTTTTTTAGAAAGATATTGTTTAAGAACGGGTATTTCAATTTCTTTATAGTGAAAAATACTGGCAGCTAATGCTGCATCTGCCCTTGCATCTTCAAAAACATCCACAAAATGGTCCATTGTACCTGCACCACCCGAAGCAATTACTGGTACTGGCAAACTAGTGGCTAATTGTCTGGTAATATCTAATGCAAACCCTTTCTTGGTTCCATCATTGTTCATGGAGGTTAATAATATTTCCCCTACACCTAAATCAACCCCTTGCCTTGCCCAATCATTACAAAGTACATTTGTTTTTATCCGCCCACCATTTAAATAAACATACCAGTTGCCATCGGGTTCCATTTTAGTGTCGATGGCCAATACAATACATTGCGAACCAAATTCCAATGCCAGTTGATTTAGCAATGCTGGATTATTAAATGCTGAAGTATTCACTGAAATTTTATCAGCACCATTTTGTAGTAAAACACGTACATCTTCAACTGATGATATTCCACCACCAACAGTAAATGGGATATTAATGTGATGAGAGATATTATTAACCAATTCACTCAATGTTTTTCTACGCTCATTGGTGGCTGTTATGTCTAAAAAAACCAACTCGTCGGCGCCCTGTGCGGCATATAAAGCACCTAATTCAATTGGATCTCCTGCATCACGAATATTTTCGAAATTAATTCCCTTAACTGTTCTCCCATCTTTAATATCTAAACAAGGAATGATTCTTTTTGTAAGCACAATAGTATTTATTTTTTAATCATTAAATAAATTCACACAAATCCAATAGTGAAATTCTACCCTCATATATGGCTTTACCGATAATTACCCCTGTACATCCGATTGTTTTCAGCGCAACTAAATCTGTTAATGCACTTACGCCGCCACTAGCTACTAAATTTAATTCGGGCAATTGATGAATCAAATTTTGATACAATTCAATCGATGGGCCTTCTAATTTGCCATCTTTACTTATATCGGTACAAAAAACATGGTTGATCCCTTTTTGCAAATAATTTTTTAAAAAATCAACAATCGTAACATCTGTTGTTTCTAACCACCCACCCACTGCTATCTTTTCATCTCTTACATCTGCACCTAAAAAAAATCGATCAGATCCATATGTGCTCACCCAATCTATAAACAGATCAGCATTTTTTACTGCTAAACTCCCAATGGTGGCCATAGCTGCACCTGCATTTAATACAATTTTCAAATCAGTTTCCCGCTTTATTCCACCACCAAAATCAATTACTAACTTTGTATTTGAAGCAATTGATTCCAAAACTTTCCAGTTTTGCACTTCTCCTTTTTTAGCACCATCTAAATCAACCAAATGAAGCCTGGTAATACCTGCGTCTTCAAACATTTTAGCAACTTCTAATGGATGCTCGTTATAAATTTTTTTTTGTGCATAATCACCTTGGGTAAGCCGAACGCATTTACCCTCTATAATATCAATTGCAGGTATAATTTGCATTGGATTAAATGTTTATAAAATTTTGTAGAATTTGTTCACCGATTGAAGCGCTTTTTTCGGGATGAAATTGAGTGCCGTAAAAATTATTTTTATTTAAAGCCGCACTGTATTCAATTCCATAATTAGTAGTCGCAATAGTATGTTCACCCAATGAAGCATAATAGCCATGAACAAAATAACAAAAGCTGTTTTCTTGAACTTGATGGAACAAAGGTGATTGTAAATGGTAAATGTTATTCCATCCAATTTGAGGTATTTTAATTTCATTGGATGATGCAATAAACTTTTTCACTGATTCATCAAAAATACCTAAACAATCGGTATTGTTTTCCTCGCTATATTTACACATCAACTGCATCCCCAAGCAAATACCTAACACCGGTTGTTTTAGTTTAACTATCAATTGATCCATTTTTTTGGATTTTAAATAGTTCATTGCTGTACTTGCTTCGCCAACACCTGGGAAAATCACTTTGTCAGCAGATTGAATAATGTCTAAATCATCTGTTACTGTAGCGGTTGCACCAATTCTTTCAAGAGCAAATAAAACAGACTGTATATTACCTGCATTGTATTTAATGATTACCAAATTCACTAGATAAATATTTAATCGTTAACGAAGAATAGCGTGTACAAAATTGTTGGCGGTTACATCCACTTTATTATTGTTATTCAATTCTTTAATAAATGCGCTACCTATTATAGCGCCATTTGCGAATTTACAAGCCGACTCGAAAGTTAACTTATCTTTAATACCAAATCCCACCATTACAGGATTGTTCAAATTCATTTGCTGCAATTTTTGTAAATAAATTTCTACTTCAGAAAAATCTTTATCACCACCGGTAGTTGCAGATGAACTGACTGCATATAAAAATCCTGAACTTAATGCATCTAATTTATTGACTCTATCAGGTGTAGTTTCAGGTGTTACAAGAAAGATAAAGTCGAGTGCATGTTGTTTAATAATAGCACCATATTCATGTTCAAATTCATACTCTGGCAAATCGGGTAATATCAACCCATCAACACCAACAGCTGCGGCATCTGCGCAAAATTTTTCGAAACCATATTGCAACACCGGATTCATATACCCCATCAATACAACACCGGTATTCGTTAATGTATCAACTTTTCGAAATTGTTTCAACTGTTCAAACAACAATTGAATACTCATGCCATTTGCTAGTGCTTTTGAACTACTATCTTGTATAACTGGTCCATCGGCAAGTGGATCACTATATGGCATACCAATTTCAATAATATCAACACCCGCCAATGCCAATGATTGCATAATAGTTAATGTATCATTTAATGCAGGATATCCAGCAGTAAAATATACGTTGAGTACTTTTTGTTTTTTTTGTTTAAATATATCTTGTATTCTAGACATAGAATTGTGTTTAATATTAAAGATTAACAATACCTCCGTAATGTAATCATTATAAATAGTTCATGTATGTTGCTAAATCTTTATCGCCCCGGCCACTCAAACAAATAACTACCACGTCTGACTTTTTCAGATTTAATTTTCCTAATACAGCAAAAGCATGTGCAGTTTCCAATGCAGGGATAATGCCTTCTGTTTTACTGATATGAAATGCGGCGTCTAGCGCTTCTTCATCCGTTGCACTTAAAAAAGTGGCTCTGCCTGATTCAAATAAATTGGCATGTAATGGGCCAATACCAGGATAATCTAATCCTGCGGAAATACTATGTGGTTCAACCACTTGGCCATCAGCTGTTTGCATCAATAGACTTTTACTGCCATGTAGAATTCCAGGTTTTCCTAATTGAGAAGTTGCCGCACTCATACCCGAATTAACACCATGACCTGCTGCTTCAACTGCAATAATTTTAACTAATGATTCATTTAAAAAATGATAAAAGGCGCCGGCAGCATTACTACCTCCACCTACACAAGCAATTACATGAGTAGGCAATTCACTACCAGTTTTTTCTTTCAATTGAATACGAATTTCTTTACTGATAACACTTTGAAATTTAGCTACCATATCCGGATAAGGATGAGGTCCTACCACACTACCAATAATATAATGCGTATCATTTGGGTGATTAATCCAATCACGAATAGCTTCATTGGTAGCATCCTTCAATGTTTTACTACCACTGGTTGCTGGCACAACTGTTGCACCTAACATTTTCATTCGCGCCACATTAGGAGCCTGACGTTCAATGTCTTTTTCACCCATATAAACTATACAAGAAAGACCTTTAAGTGCGCAAACCGTAGCAGTTGCAACACCATGTTGACCTGCGCCAGTTTCGGCAATAATACGTGTCTTACCCAAACGAGCTGCTAACAAAATCTGACCAATTGTATTATTAATTTTATGAGCACCAGTATGGCATAAATCTTCGCGCTTTAAATAAATTGTGGTATTAAATTCAGCACTTAATCTTTCGGCTAAAAACAAAGGTGTTGGCCTGCCTACATAATCTTTTAATAATGCTTCAAATTCTTCGATGAAAGAGGGCTCTCGCATAATCGACAAATATTGCTGGCGCAATTCTTCCACATTGCCATGTAGCATTTCTGGAATGTAAGCGCCACCAAACTGTCCGTAATAGCCTTGTACCGAGGGTTGTTGATAATCGATCATATATAAATGCTTTAAATTTTAACGGTTGAGTGAAATTGTAAACTACTGTTCATACGTTGTAGGAAATTTTCAATTAAAGAAATATTCTTTATCCCTGGTGATAGCTCAAATTTGCTGTTTACATCTATTGCAAAAAGATCCTTTGAAACTTCATTTCGCAAAAATTGTTCTATTAATTCAACATCATCATAGCCAATGCCCCCACTTAACAAAAAAGGTTTGTCTATTGAAATACCCGCTAATATGTTCCAATTAAATCGTTTACCAGATCCCCCATACGCAGGAGTTGCAGTATCAAATAAAAACATATCAACTACTTCCTTAAAATCTTTTATCTTCCACAGTACATCATCTTCATCCCTTAACCTAAAAGCTTTAATTACGGTAACATGTTCTGCCACTTTCTCACAGTAATGAGGGGTTTCATCACCATGCAATTGCACCATGTTAATACCACATTCATCCACCATTTTTAAAAGCTGATCAATCGTTTCATTTACAAAAACGCCTACTTTATGAATTTTGCTTCCATTTAAACGACGAATATCTTCAGTTGATAAATGATTGAATACATATCGGGGGGATTGCGGATAAAATATAAACCCACCAAAATCAACACCTAAATCATCTAATTCTGCAAACTGTGTTGCTGTTGTTAAGCCACATACCTTAATTCGCATCTTGCATGGATTTTAATTGATTTACAAAATCTGCAAATGCAATGGCAGGCTGTTCATTTTTCATAAAATGTTCGCCTATTAAAAATCCTTTAAACCCTGCATTCTGAAGCGTTATTATTGTTTCAACCTGATTTATACCGCTTTCTGCAACTGCAGGTTTGCTTTCAGGAATTTGTGAAATTAATTGCAATGATGTTTCTATTTTTACTTCAAAATTTTTAAGGTTACGGTTATTTACTCCTACTAAATCAACTTCATTACAAATATGATCAAGTTCTTGTTCATTATGTATTTCGAGTAATACTTCTAATCCAAGCTGCTTAGCTGTTGTTGCCATTTTTTTTACTTCTGCAGGAGTTAAGCATGCTGCTATTAATAATATTACATCTGCCCCATATGCTTTTGCTTCAATCAATTGATATTCATCTATCATGAAATCTTTTCTAAGCAAGGGTATTTTATTTGCAGTTGCTTTTATTAAATCAGAAATAGTACCGCCAAAAAATAATTCATCTGTAAGTACCGACAGCCCAGATGCACCATTAACAGTGTAAGCTGCAGTCACATCTTCAACAGTAGAATGATGATTAATGATCCCTTTGCTAGGCGACTGTCTTTTATATTCTGCTATAATACCTGTTTTTTCGGGATGTAAAACAAAAGATTTTAAGGAGATGTTTTCTTTAGAAAAATATTTTTCTTTTTCTAAATCACCAATCGACCTAAGTAATTTTCTATCCCCTACCTCTATTTTTTTTTGTTCAATTATTTTTTCTAAAATATTCATACAAATAAGTGTGTAATTATTTAAATTGATATACGCTATTGTAAAGCAATGAGTTTTTTTAATCCTTCATATGCTTTACCACTTTCTAAACTAAAAACGGCTGCTTGAAATGCAGTCTCATAATTTTCATAAGTACCCGTACAATACAAAGCCATTGCTGCATTTGCTAAAACAACTGCATTTTGCGCTTTAGTCCCTTCCCCTTTAATAATACGTAAAAATATGCTAGCAGATTCTTCAACCGTATTTCCGCCATGTATTTCATTGGGTGAAACCACTAATTTTCCTAACTGATGAGGAGTCATAATTTTTTCCCCGTTGTTAGAAATTACTTTAGTATCATTGGTTAATGAAATTTCATCATATCCATCTAAACTATGAATTATGGTAAAGGCCTTCCCTTTCTCTTGCAATAAATAATTATATATTCTTGCCATTTCAACATTATATACACCTACTAATTGAAAATCGGGTTTTGCAGGATTTACCATGGGGCCAAGCATATTAAAAAAAGTGCGGACACCTAAATTTTTTCGAATCGGTCCAACAATTTTTAAAGCAGGATGAAAAAGAGGCGCGTGTAAAAAACAAATATTGGCAATATCTAATTCTTTCTGTAAGGCATTATTATCATTTTTAAATGTATAGCCAATTTGTTCCATTACATTAGATGAACCACTTATAGTTGAAGCGCCATAATTACCGTGTTTAGTAACTTTTTGTCCGGCACCAGCCACTATAAAACAAGCAAGGGTAGAAATATTAAAAGAGTTTTTTCCATCCCCACCGGTACCAACAATGTCCAATAATTTGCCTCCCGTAAAATTCACTTTTACAGATAATTCTAACAATGCATCACTAAACCCACTGAGCTCTTCAATGGTAATACTGCGCATTAAAAAAATAGTAATAAAGGCTGCCAATTCAGCATCGTTATATTGTGCTGCCGACATATTGATAATTATTTCTTTCGCTTGTTGTCTTGATAGCGTTTTATGCTCAAATAAATATTGCAATATTTTTTTCATCTAAATATTTGTATTGATTTTATGCAAATGATATTCGTTTTACTCTCATCTTCATTTGAAATGATTCATGACGTCTTTCATATTCCTTATTTTGATTCACTAGTTAGCCAATTATTGAGCATTTTTTCTCCATCAGGTGTTAATACACTTTCAGGATGAAATTGTACTCCCTGAACATCATACTGCTTATGTTGAAGTGCCATTATATAACCGTTATCATCAATGGCTGTAACAGTTAAATCAGCAGGAAAATGTGCGTTATTTACCACCCAGCTATGATATCTTCCAACAATAAGTTCATTGGGCAAATCATTAAATAAATAACTTTTTGTACCTATTTCTTCATTATTTATTTTGATGGGCGTAGCAATACCATGGTAAACATTAGATAAATTAGATAATTCAGCCCCAAAAGCTTCCCCTATAGCCTGATGCCCCAAACAAACGCCTAAAATAGATTTACTTGCTGCATACCGCTTAATTAATGGAAGTAATAGACCTGCTTCAGAAGGTATACCTGGTCCAGGAGATAAAAGAATCTTATCATATTCGGCCACTTTATCTAATGATATTTCATCATTTCGATACACATCAATAATACTATTGCCCTTGCAAATCCTCGATACTAACTGTACTAAGTTATAAGTAAATGAATCATAATTATCAAAAACTAAAATCTTTCTCATACTCAAAAAAAATTAATGAATTAGTTCAGCTGCTTTTGCTGCAGTTTTCAATGCGTTTAATTTATTGTTCACTTCTTGTAACTCATTTTCAGGTATACTCAACGCTACAACACCTGCACCGGCCTGACAAATCAAAGTGTTTTGTTGAGATAAAAATGTACGAATCATTATTGCATGATTGCAACTTCCATCAAACCCCATAAATCCAATACCACCGCCATAAAAACTTCTGTTAGTAGGCTCATAATCATCTATTAACGATAAAGCTTTTATTTTTGGCGCACCACTTAAAGTGCCGGCAGGAAAGGTTTTTGCAAATAGTTCAAATGGGTTTTGGTTTTCTTTCACTTTACCTATTACTTCACTCACCAAATGAATAACATGACTGTAGTATTGCACTTGTCGGTATTGTTTCACTTCAACATCAGTACAAACCCTACTTAAGTCGTTCCGTGCTAAGTCAACCAACATCACATGTTCTGCGTTTTCTTTGGCATCCATTAACAATCGTTCCGCTTCAGCCCGATCTGTTTTATCGTCGCCGGTTCTTTTAAATGTGCCCGCAATAGGATGCACTACCGCTTGTTGTTGTTGAATAACCAACTGCGATTCGGGTGAAGAACCAAAGATCTTATACTCACCATAATCAAAGAAAAATAAATATGGAGATGGATTTATATTCCGAAGGGCTCTATATACATTAAATTCATCACCTACAAATTCTTGTTCAAACCTACGACTCAATACAATTTGAAAAACATCGCCACGTAAACAACTTTTAATGCCTTTTCGAACCATATCTATATATGCTTCGTTTGTAAGGTTAGATCGTTCCTCGCCCTTTAATTTAAATGGATAAACAGGTACATCTTTATTTTTAATCAACGATTCTACCGCAGCCACATCTCCATCTAACCCTTCAATTTTATTTTCACATACATACAACTCGTCTTTATGATGATTAAAAGCAATTACATATTGATATAATCTGTAACGCATTAAGGGGATACTTGTAATTGATTTTTGACTTAACTGAACCTTATCAAAAAATTGTACAGCATCAAAACTTGTATAACCATATAATCCTTGCGCAAATTTTATTGCTTTATCGATACCTACGTTTACCGAAAAATTTTGCATAAAATCCCAAAGCACACCAGCAACGCTATTCGTATTGTTTATATTCAAATGTTCAGCTGGTTTACCCGGCAATTTAAATTCAATACTGTCTGATGAAGTAATTTCAATACCTGCAATTGCATTGATACAAATAAAGGAATAACTGTTTTCAGCTACATGGTGATCGGTACTTTCCAAAAGAATAGTATCTCTATAACGATCTCGCAAACGCAAGTATATGCCTACTGGAGTATACACATCACCCAGCATTTTTTTTACAACGGTTTCTACTTTTATTTTATTCATATTAATCTAGCATATTATTCAATTATTTCAACAAAAAAGCCCCGATTATATCCGGGGCTTTAAAATTATATACATTGAATTGCAGCAATGACATTATAACCCCAGTAAGGAATCAGTATGCCACCACCAATGTTTGTTTATTAATTTCATCTAAAACTTTTTTTATAAAATTCTGCTCAAATTCCTACAAGTTCAACAGAACACATCCGCTAAAGTTTAAATTATACTATTACAAAGATGGGGAATCTGAAGGGAAAAACAAAATAATTAATCACAAATAATGGTTAGCTTATTAAGGCTTTATGTATATTTACTATTATAATTAACCCCAGATAATCTATTGTTTATGAAATCATTACTCCAGAAAAGCACTTTTCTATTATTTTGTTTTACGGCTCAACTATTCTGGGGTACTACAACTGTATTGGGGAATACGCCCAATCCTGATGCAATTGTAGGCTTGTGGAAGCCTGGATCAGGAAATGGATTAGTACAAATTTACAAGCAAGGGAATAATTATTTCGGGAAGATTGTATGGTTAAAAACACCTATAGACCCAACTACAGGCAAACCTCAAACAGATGTAAAAAACAAAGAGCCCAAATTGCGCAGCAGGCCAATTTTAGGATTGGTTAATGTTAAAGACCTCAAATTCATCAAAGAATATTCATGGAAAGAAGGTAGTGTATATGATCCGAATTCGGGAAATGAATACAGTTGTAAAATCACTATGATAGATGAAAATACAATTGAGCTTAGAGGCTTTATAGGCTTTTCAATTATTGGCAGAACTGATACTTGGAAACGTCAAAAAAGCCTATAAAACACCTTTGGTTGAAGGTAAATGATTTGATAATGGGTCTCGTTTTACTGCCATCCGTATTGCTTTAGCAAAAGCTTTAAAAATGGCCTCTATTTTATGGTGTTCATTATCACCCTTACATTCTATATTTAAGTTACACTTGGCTGCATCACTGAATGATTTAAAAAAATGAAAAAACATTTCAGTGGGCATCTCTCCTATTTTCTCTCGGTTAAATACGGCATTCCATACCATCCAATTTCTTCCACCAAAATCTATTAACACTTTTGCTTCCGATTCATCCATAGGTAATGCAAAACCATATCGCTCCATACCTCTTTTATCGGCAAGTGCTAATGAAAAGGCCTCTCCTAATGCAATACCCGTATCTTCAATGGTATGGTGCTCATCAATATGTAAATCCCCCTTGGTCTCAATACTTAAATCCATTTTCCCATGACGAGCAATCTGGTCTAACATATGATCAAAAAAACCAATCCCTGTTTGAATAGAAGATTTACCAGACCCATCTAAATTAAGTGATATACTTATACTCGTTTCATTGGTATTCCGTTGATGTGCTACTTTTCTAAGGCCTAATTTAAGAAATGCATAAATAGCTTGCCATTCGGTAGTTTCTAGCACAATGGTGTCTTTGTATAAATCCGTTTGTTCAGCTGTTAATGTATGCAATCCAGATTTCAAATAAATTGCTTTACATCCCAAATTTTTAGCTAATTGTATATCACTCCATCTGTCGCCAATTACAAAAGAGTTGGCAATATCAAACGCTTCATTGTTGATAAAATGATTTAACAAAGCAGTTCCCGGTTTTCGAGTAGGTTTATTTTCAGATGCGAATGTTCTGTCTATGATCATTTCATCGAATACAAATCCTTCTCCAGCCAATGTTCGTACCATTAAATCATGATATGGATGAAAATCATGTTCAGGATAGCTATCAGTTCCCAATCCATCTTGATTAGTTACCATCACTTTATAAAAATCAAAATCCGAAGCGATATGCGAAAGCTGCGAAATTGCCCCTTTCACAAAGCTTGTTTTTGCAATACTATCTACCTGAAAATCTTGCGGTGGCTCTTCTAAAACCACTCCATCTCTGTCTATAAATAAAATTCTTTGCATCACTATTTTTTTGCTCTTACCACTTTAACTTCCGAAGGCAATACAGCTGGATATTTATTGCCAAATGAATTTCGTACAAATGTTAATACATCTGCAATTTGCAAATCACTCAAATAAGCATGCGATGCCATTGGATTTTCATACTCATCACCATTTACTTCAATTGGCTGATTAAGTCCTTTCAATACAATCCCAATTAATCGTTCCTTACTCCCCGATACATAAGTTGTTTGAATGATGGGGGGATTCATTCTTGGAACGCCCCCACCATCAGCTTGATGACAGGTAAGGCAATATTTTTCATATACAATTTTTCCTCTAGAAATACTGGATTTGGTTTTTATATCTATTGTTTGAGACTGAACCATCATTATAAATCCGAGTAATAATACAATACTTACAACTATTTTTCTCATGTAGCTTTGGTCTTATTGATTGTATTGAATTTTCCAAACATGGCCTTTTACATCATCCGAAACATAAATAGCTCCATCCGGACCCTGAGCCAAACCACATGGACGATGCTTGGCACTACTTAAATTGGTTACTTTTTCCATTCCCGAAAAACCATCTGCAAAAACTTCCCAATTGCCTGTAGGCTTACCGTTTTTCATAGGTACAAATACCACATAAAAACCTTCTTGGTTTTCAGGCGCTCTATTCCAACTTCCATGAAAAGCAATGAATGCTCCATTTTTGTATTTTTCTGGAAATTGATTACCCGTATAAATCAACAAAGCATTAGGAGCCATGTGACCAGGGAAACCCATCAATGGACTGATCGCATTTTCTACACCGGTTTTATTCCCATCACCGCCATATTCCGGATTCAATATTTTTTTATGTTGAATATGATCCCAATGCACATAAGGCCATCCACAATCATCTCCTTTCTTAACCATATACATAGTTTCTGACGGTAATTCAGCACCTCGTTTTTGATCATATAATGTCGGGTAATCTTGATATAACATATCTCTTCCATGTACCGTTATAAACAATTCATTTACCTCTTTGTTCCAATCTAATCCTACACAATTTCTAATCCCAGTTGCATAGCGAATTCCCTCAGCATAAGACTGATTTAATTTATCGGCTTTAAATTGCCAAATTCCACCCGCAGTTTCTAAAAGCGGACAAGGCATCATTCCCTTAGAACCTTTTTGTCGATCTTGTTCCTGACATACATTACTAGGCCCGCCGATGTTTACATAAATATTACCTGCCTCGTCTAACGTGATCGATTTAGAAGCATGCTGTCTTTTATCTACCAATCCTGTAATAATTTTCTCTGGATTTTCTGTATCAACAATATTCTGTTGTGCATCTAACTTATAACGAAATACTTCTGAATTAGATGATGCATATAAATACCCATTTTTAATGGCAATCCCTGTTCCAACATAATTTCCAAAGCGCAATGTATCGTCCATTTTGCCATCCTTATTCAAATCTCGTAATCTAACAATGCCTTTACCATTATATAGCTTTTCTAACTTCATGTACAAATCACCATTGCTATTTACAACAATATGACGAACACGACCAAAGTCCCATGCCACATTAGTGGTAGAAAACCCATTCGGTGTTTTTATCACAACATCGTTAAATTGTGCCCAACAAGACACTTGCAACATGATTATTGAAAATAGGAAAAAAGATATACGCATAGTTTGTTTTTTATAAGTATAAAATTAAGGATTCAATTGATACCAATCATGCATCGCCTCAACTAATAATGTATTTTCTTGCTCAGTTCCAATAGTAATTCTTAAACAATTTTCACATAACGCAACATTACTTCTATCACGCAAAACAATTCCTTTAGTTAGCAGAAAATCATATACTTTACGAGCATCTGCTAGTTTCACCAAAATAAAATTGGCATCCGAAGGGTAGACTTTCTCTACCGTTGGCATCGACAAGAAAACCGCTGCCAATGCTTCGCGCATGTCAACAATTATTTTAATCATATCATTCACCTGTCCAATTTCTTCCAAAGCTTTTAATGCCAATTCTTGCGATGCTTGGCTAATGTTATATGGTGGCTTCACTTTGTCCAACACTTCTATGATGGACAATGAAGCGAAGGCCATACCCAACCTTAACCCTGCTAAACCCCAAGCTTTGCTGAAAGTTTGGAGCACAATTAAGTTGCCATATTCACTTAATTCTTGTACAAAAGATTTTTGCTTGGCAAAATTAATATATGCCTCATCTATAACTACTAAGCCATTAAAATTGTTCAAGACCGTTTCAATATCTACCCTATTTAATGAATTACCTGTAGGATTATTGGGTGAACATATCCAAATAATTTTAGTATGATCTGTAATGGCATTTTCTAGATGAACCAAATCCAACTGAAAATCTGGCAACAAGGGTACTTTTTTTACCCCAACATGATTAATATTGGCACTTACTTCATACATCCCATAGGTAGGTGGACAAATAATTACTTCATCTAACCCCGGTTCACAAAAGCAACGAAAAATAACATCAATGCATTCATCACTTCCATTACCTAAAAATATATGCGGAGCAGGTATGCGTTTTATTGCTGCAATTTTGTCCTTAACCGCTTTTTGATGTGGATCGGGATACCGATTATACCATTTCATTAAAGGAGACCCCAAACTGTTTTCATTGGCATCTAAAAACACTTTTGCTTCTCCACTAAATTCATCTCTGGCAGATGAATACGGCAATAGCTTTGCAATATTTGGTCTAATTAACCGATTAATATCAAATGACATATTATTTATTGAACTATTTAAAAATCATTTTTTTGTAATCTTTATACAATGTACTTAACAATAGGAAAAGCCATTTTTTCTAAATAATTATTCAATGGTTTTCAATCGAACACTTACCGCTCTTTTATGCGCGTCTAACCCTTCTGCAGCAGCCATTATTTCAACGGCATTGCCTATATTTTTCAACCCATCGGGAGTTATTTTTTGATAAGTGATTTTTTTTACAAAACTATCAACACTTACACCACTATATGCTTTAGCAAATCCATTAGTGGGCAAAGTATGATTGGTTCCACTAGCATAATCACCCACACTTTCGGGAGAGTAATTACCTAAAAAAATTGAACCGGCATTAACTATTTTATCAGCTATTTCATCTGCATTATTACAAGCAACAATTAAATGTTCTGCCGCATATTCATTTACCAATTCAATGGCTGCTGCTATATTTTCTACAATAATAGCTTGGCTATTTTTAAGTGCCTGAGATGCAATATCTTTTCTTGGCAATACAGTTAACTGTTCATCTACTTCTTTCAAAATCTCATCTACTATAAACTGGTTGGTACTTACCAATAATACCTGACTATCAGTTCCATGTTCAGCCTGACTCAGTAAATCTGCGGCAACAAATTCAGGAACTGCATACTCGTCGGCAATCACACATACTTCACTTGGCCCAGCCGGCATATCAATGGCAATCCCTTCTTGTTGTATTAATTGTTTTGCACAAGTTACATATTGATTGCCTGGACCAAATATTTTATATACTTGAGGAACCGTTTCGGTACCGTAAGCCATGGCGGCAATAGCTTGCACGCCACCAATTTTAAAAATAGTTCGAATCCCTACTAATTTGGCCGCATACAAAATTGCAGGATTAAGTTGACCATTTTTATCTGGTGGACTGCATAACACAATTTCTTTACAACCAGCAATAACAGCCGGTATACCCAACATTAAAATAGTTGAAAACAATGGCGCTGTTCCACCAGGTATATATAAACCTACTTTTTCTATACCAACCGATTTTCGCCAGCACTTTACTCCTGGCATTGTTGAAATCTCTTCTAACGTACTTACTTGTTTTTCATGAAATGTACGTATGTTTTTAGCAGCTAATTCAATTGCAGCCTTCAAATCGGATGATACCAACTTTATTGCAGCATTAACTTCTTCTGCAGTTACCGAAAAATCAGGTAAATCAATGCCGTCAAATTGTTTAGTATACAGATGAATAGATTGATCTCCCGTATTTTTTACTTCCTTTAATACATGCGCCACCTTTTCAACCAGCGTATCGTTATTGAATGTTGGTCTCGACAATATGTTTTTCCATGTTGCCCTGGATGGAAATATGTTTATAATCATGCGTTACAATTTATTTATTTCATTAGCCCAATTAATTCAATTGATTATCATTTTATAGTTAAAATTAATTTTTGTGTAAAAATCAATACAACCGATAATGTTTTTTGACACTACCCAAAAAATTAAATAATCATTTTCTCAATTGGAATTACTAAAATACCCTGGGCACCTGCTGCTTTTAATTGTTCAATGATATCCCAAAATTCATTTTCATTCAAAACACTGTGCACACTGCTCCATCCCGCTTCTGCTAAAGGCAATACAGTTGGACTTTTCATGCCTGGTAATAAACTAATTATTTGTTGTAAATTATTATTAGGCGCATTTAACAGAATATACTTATTGTTTTTAGCTTTTTTAACTGATTCAATTCTAAAGATTAACCGATCTAATAACTGTTGCTTCGAAGCATCAAGCAATTCATTTTTTATTAATACCGCTTGTGATTGAAGAATAACTTCAGATTCTTTCAATCCATTCATAAATAAGGTAGAGCCGCTGCTTACTAAATCACAAATAGCATCGGCTAATCCAATGCCAGGTGCTATTTCAACACTCCCGCTGATTTCATGAATCTCCGCTTCTATATTGTTTTTGGATAAGTAATCTGCTAAAATAACCGGATAACTGGTAGCAATTTTTTTGCCAGCTAAATAATCTACTCCTGAATAGGATTCATTTCGCTGAATGGCAATACTCAATCTACACTTACCAAATCCTAGTTTCTCAGTTATTATTACCTTTTTATTTTTTTCAAATACTACATTCTCTCCAACAAAGCCAATATCCGCTACTCCATCTTCTACATATTGAGGGATATCATCATCCCTCAAAAAAAACACTTCAAGTGGAAAATTAGTTGCATCTGCCTTTAATTTATTCATTCCATTACTTACATCTATCCCACATTCTTTTAACAGACGAATTGAATCTTCATACAATCTGCCACTCTTTTGAATGGCTAGTTTTAACTTAGTTTTGTTAGGTTCTTGATTACTCATAATTATTAAAATAAAAAAAGCCTACCTAATGGTAAGCTTCAATGTTTAGTATAGCATATATACACATCAACAGCCTACCCAATGGGCAAGTAATGATGATGGTGTATATGTATTAATATTATCATTTGTGTAACAAAACTACAACGGAGAAAGTATAAAAGCAAATATTTTTTAGCCTTTCATCAAATAGACCAACGCGCAAAGGGTTTTATTGCTATTTTAGAACTATATAATGATTTAAACACCGACTATGCAAAAGAAAATTATATGTAGTTTTTGTATTACATTTTTACTATCAGTTTATACATTGATAGCACAAAATGCACTTGGTTACCAAGTGCCACCTAAAGAAATAGCCGATTTATTGTTAGCTAAACCAACCCCATCAATAAGTATTAATGGAAAGGCAAGTTGGATGTTAGTAAGTGAACGTAATTCCTATCCAACAGTGGAAGAATTAGGACAACCAGAATTACGCGTTGCTGGACTAAGACTTAATCCCGGAAATTTTTCTTTAAGTAGACAAAACTTTATCAATAATTTTATTTTGAAGGATGTAAATCAAAGTAAAGAGTATACCATTAATGGATTACCCAATAATTTATTGGCAGGAAATGTTAGTTGGAGCCCATCGGAAAATAAAATTGCATTTACACATACAACAGCCACACAAGTAGATCTTTATATTATTGATGTTGCTACAAAAAAAGCGGTAAGGATCAATAAAAAGCCGGTAAATAATATATTGGGGTCTTCATATTTGTGGGTAGATGATAATACGATTTTATATAAAGCCACCACCCAAACGGCGGCAAATGCTCCTAAAAAGCCTATCACTCCAAAGGGACCAACCATCCAACAAAATTTAGGAAAAGCTGCCCCTAGTGCAACTTTTCAAGACCTCATTAAAAGTCCTTATGATGAACAAATTTTCGAATTTTATGCAACAGTTCAACTCGTTCAAAATAAAAATGGGATAGAAACAAATGTAGGTAAACCCGCTATATTAAGCAGTTTTAGTATATCGCCCGATAAAAACTATTTATTACTCAAACAAATTCAAAAACCATTTTCTTATTTGGTTACTGCAAATGGTTTTCCATCTGTCATCAACATCACCGATTTATCCGGCAAATTGGTAAAAGTATTGGCGGAATTACCTTCTACAGAAGGTACTCCATCTGGTTATGATAATACACAAAATGTTCCAAGAAACTTCGATTGGAAAGACGATGAAGCAGCCACTATTACCTGGGCATCTCCGTTAGATAGTGGATTGATAAAAAAAGAAATGCCTTTTCACGACGTAGTTTATTCAATAAGTGCGCCTTTTACCGGCACCCCTAAAGAGTTATTTAAAACCAAATATAGGTATGCAGGTGCCAATTGGGGGAATAGTTTGATTGCTTTAGTACAAGAAATTTCTCGAATCAAACAAATTACCAGCGTAAGCCGATATAATTCCGAAACTGGCAAAACCACATTACTCTATGAACGAAATTTAACTGATGCTTACAATAATCCTGGCACACCTGTAATGATAAAAAATAAGTACGGAAGAGATGTATTGCTAACCATTAACAATGGAAATTATTTGTTAATGAATAATACAACTGGTTCTTCCCCAAAAGGAGATTTGCCTTTTTTGGCCAGATTTAATTTAAGTACCCTCCAGAATGAAATCATTTGGCGCTGCTCAGAAGGCTTATTTGAATATGTTACAGAAGTATTAGATCCAAATAAATTGATCGTCCTTACAAGAAAAGAATCTCAAACAGCGGTGCCTAATTACTATATTAAAAACTTAGTTGGTGATTTTTCGGAAAAAGCCATTACAAATTTCAGTAATCCATATCCTGCTTTATTCGGTGTTACGAAAGAAAAAGTAAAATATAAACGAGCTGATGGAGTAGATTTAACTGGCGATTTATACTTACCCAAGGGGTATAATAAAGAAAAAGATGGTCCACTTCCCCTATTAATTTGGGCATATCCAAGAGAATTTAACTCGGCTTCAGATGCAGCACAAATAAGAGGAAGCAAAGACCGTTTTACAACACTTAGTTGGGGGTCGCCTATTTATTATGTTACACAAGGTTATGCTATTTTAGACAATGCAGAAATGCCCATTGTAGCAGCTAGTAGCGATAAAAAACCGAATGACAGTTTTATAGAACAACTTCAATTAAATGCCGAAGCCGCCATCAACGAATTATCGAATAGAGGCGTTGCAGATAAAAAAAGGGTTGCCGTAGGTGGTCATAGCTATGGCGCATTTATGACTGCTAACTTACTAGCGCATACCAATTTATTTAAAGCAGGTATAGCAAGAAGTGGTGCTTATAATAGAACCCTTACTCCATTTGGATTTCAGAATGAAGATAGAACTTACTGGCAAGCACCACAATTGTATTATGAGATGAGTCCATTTAGTTATGCCGATAAAATTAAAACACCCATCCTTTTAATACACGGAGAAGCAGATGACAATACCGGAACCTTCCCAATTAATAGCGAACGTTTATTTGCTGCTATTAAAGGCAATGGAGGTATAGTTCGCTTTGTGTATTTGCCTTACGAAGCACATGGATACAGAGGTAAAGAAAACATTTTACATACGCTTTGGGAACAATTTGAGTGGCTAGAAAAATATGTAAAGAAAAATTAACCCTATTATTTAAGTACATTGTATAAAAAACCGTACGAGTAAATTAAATGACTTAACACTTTTATTTGTAAAGGATTGAAAATAAAACAGCTCAAGCCATCTTTAAAAAGATGGCTTGAGCTGTTTTATTTATTGTTAACTATTCAGTCCTTTCTACAACATAACCAAATAAAAAACGCCAAACTGAAAAATTATTGCGACTGAACTGTATTCAATTGATTATAATAATAGTATGATATTCCTAAAACTATAAAGGTAAACACCGGGAAAAATACCATTGCATTAAATCCATCCACAGCTGCTAAACTAATTGCCGCAAAAATGAAATCAAATGCAAATCCAGCATATGCCCATTCTTTCATTCTTTTTGGAAATTTTGGCAAAATCAATACAATGGAACCCAATACTTTAAACACTGCTAAAGCAGTACCAAAATATGCTGGATAACCCAAATGCCTAATTCCTTCTTTTGCCATTTCTGTTTGAGAGGTTAATGCTGGCATCAAACCTTCAAATAAGAAAATTAGAATGGTAGTAGACCAGTAAATAATAGCAGCTTTTTTCATATTTATTTTATTTATTGTTGGTATAAATATAAAAACAATATTTCTTTATTTGCCAAACTTCTTTTTCAACGCTTGCAATGCATCATTAACGTTCAGTGAGCTTAAGTCTTCTGGTGAATTGATTGATTGATTGGGTTGATATTTTGATGGATTGGATTTAATTATTGGCCTACTTATTTCACTTCTTTTACCCTCCATCTCAGTTTGCTTTATAGATAACGCAATTCTTTTTCTTACCGCATCAACTTCCAACACTTTGACTTGTACTTTCTGTCCAAGTTTCAATGCTTCACCTGGATCTGATATAAACCTATTCGCGATTTCGCTTACATGCACCAATCCGTCTTGTTTTACACCTATATCTACAAATGCACCAAAGCGTGTAAGATTTGTAACTTGACCAGGTAAAATGTCGCCCACTTTTACATCTTCAATTGAATAAATATTAGCATATTCAAATTGCTCTAACTCACTTCGTGGATCAAGTCCGGGCTTTTGCAATTCCTTTACAATATCATTTAAAGCCAATACACCAATTTGGTCTGTTACATATTTCTTGGTATCGATGGATTTTAATAATGCATCATTACCAATTAATTCTCGCACTGTTTTATTTAAATCGGATGCCATTTTTTCAACAATTGGGTATGCCTCTGGATGAACTGCACTAGCGTCTAAGGGATGAACAGCATCAGGTATTCTAAGAAAACCGGCACATTGCTCATATGCTTTTGCCCCTAATCTTGGCACTTTAAGTAATTCTTCTCTATTAGAAAATCTGCTCAATGTTTTTCTATGTTGAACAATATTTTCTGCAACAGCATCTGTAATTCCACTTACATAGGACAATAATTTTTTACTAGCAGTATTTAAATTTACACCCACCGTGTTCACACAACTTATTACTGTTTGATCTAATTTTTCTTTTAACCTAAATTGATTTACATCATGCTGATATTGTCCAACTCCAATACTTTTAGGATCAATTTTTACTAACTCCGCCAATGGATCCATTAATCTTCGTCCTATACTAACAGATCCTCGCACTGTAATATCATAATCTGGAAACTCTTCCCGAGCAATTTCAGATGCAGAATATACAGAAGCCCCATCTTCGTTCACCAGAAATATTGGCAACCCTAAGTTCATTTTTTTAATAAACTGCTCTGTTTCTCTACCAGCAGTTCCGTCCCCAATTGCAAAAACCTGTATATCGAACTTTTTAACCAAATCTTTGATTTTATATTCACTATCTAACATCCGATTGTTTTCATGCACATAAATCAAATCGGTAGTTAACAATTCGCCTTTTTCATCTAAACAAACCACTTTGCAACCTGTTCTATAGCCCGGGTCTATGGCTAAAATTCTTTTACTTCCCAAAGGAGCTCCTAGTAATAATTGACGAAGATTTTCAGCAAAAACATTAATAGCCTCTTCGTCGGCTTTTTGCTTAAGTGCAGTTCTGTATTCCGTTTCTAAGCTAGGTTGTAACAATCTTCTATAAGCATCTTTAATTGCTTTTCGGATATGATCAGACGATGGATTCATGCCTTTTATGTACTGATTTTCTATTAGATATAATGCATCTTCTTCTATGGGAGCTATATTCATCCGAAGATAACCTTCTAAAAATCCTCTTAAAATAGCCAATATTCTATGCGAAGGAATTTTATAAATTGGTTCAGAAAAATCAAAATAATCTTTATACTTTATCGCTTCTGTTTCTTTATCTGCAAGCACTTTGCACTGCATATCTGCATTGTCCTCAAAAAACTTACGCATTTTGGCTCGCAAGTCTGCGTTCTCATTAACATTCTCTGCGATGATGTCTCTTGCACCTTGCAATGCTTCCTCAATAGTAGTTACTTTCTCATTAAAATATTTGGCAGCTTCTTCTTCTGGCAGTCCATTGCTTTGCGCTAACAAAAAATCCGACAAGGGCTCCAATCCATTTTCACGAGCCACTACAGCCTTTGTTTTACGTTTTACTTTATAGGGCAAATAAATATCCTCTAATTCTAACAATGTATTAGCTGCATCAATTTTTCCTTGCAATGCTTCGGTCATTTTACCTTGCTCGGTAATTGTTTTCTCAATAAAGGTTTTCCGTTCGGTAAATGCCACCATTATTTTTTGTTCATCTTGAATTTGCTGCACTTGTACCTCATCTAAATTACCAGTACTATCTTTTCTATATCGAGCAATAAATGGAATAGTAGATCCTTCTTGCAATAAACCCAATACCGTTTCTACTTGGGATGCACGTAAACTTAGCTTTGTAGCAATTATAGGAGCAAAAGACATAAATTTTTTTTATTAGTGATAAGGAGGCGAATGTAAGGAAAGTTTACCCTAAAATTTTATTAAATCGTATTTGTTAATCAAAGAATTATTTTATAAAACCATTACCTTTTTCTTTAATCGTTAATAGCAACTACTCAAAGAAAGAAAAGGATGATGTTTGAAATTTGTCACTTTATTTTGAGCATTTCGGCAATTAACCGATGTCCATTATTTTGTAATACTAAATCTAATATTTTTGCAGTTGCTGCTGCATCGCCACCAGCCCTATGTCTATTTTCAATATCGATATTTAACTCCCTACATAAATGCCCTAATCCATATTTCTTAAATCCCGGAAACGCTTTCCTGCTCAATCTAATTGTACATAGTTTAGGCGATTTTAGATCAAACCCAGCTAACTGTAAATGATGTTGAACAAATCCAAAGTCAAAATTTACATTATGTGCAACAAAAACCCTATTGTGTAATAAATTATATACCCTATCAGCAACTTCATGAAAAGAAGGTGCAACACGCACCATTGCATCCGAAATTCCAGTCATCCCTATCACAAAAGGAGGTATTGGCTGATGAGGGTTGATTAATGTTTCGTATTTGCCTTCAATTTCAGTACCATTATGCAATACTATAGCAATTTCGGTAATGCCATGCTGACTAGGAAATCCACCTGTAGTTTCTATATCTACTATTGCAAACTGCATATTCGCCTTAATTAAGTAGTTAAATTGATCATTTTTGTTGCCAAAAGCCGAAAATAACGATTTGAAGCTTCTCAAACTGAGTTTTTACTGAATATAACTACCGCTTTTTATTTACAACCCTCCTTTCGTTTCCTTAAATTTGCATTTTATCTATAAAAAGTACTAACTACTTATATTTTCAACATGGAATTGAGCAAAAATTACCTACCAACACCAATTGAGTCTAAATGGTATGAACATTGGTTATCTAAAAAATATTTTTCCAGTAAGCCTGATGAGAGAGAACCTTATACCGTGGTTATTCCGCCGCCAAATGTAACAGGCGTTTTACATATGGGACATTGCTTAAACAATACCATTCAAGACATATTAATTCGAAGAGCTCGGATGCAAGGGAAAAATGCCTGTTGGGTACCTGGCACCGACCATGCTTCTATTGCAACTGAAGCTAAAGTGGTTGCTATGCTTCGCGAAAGAGGAATCGCCAAATCCTCTTTATCGAGAGATGAATTTTTATCCTATGCTTGGGAATGGAAAGACAAATATGGTGGTATTATTTTACAACAACTACGTAAAATGGGTTGCAGCCTCGATTGGGATCGCACCTCTTTTACCATGGATCCCGATTACTACGATTCCGTTATCAATGTATTTATAGACCTATATAAAAAGGGACATATTTACCGGGGCAAACGGATGATAAACTGGGATGTAAAAGCGCAAACAGCACTAAGCGACGAAGAAGTAATTTATAAAGAAGTGCAAAGTAAATTATACTATATCCGTTATGCTATTGAAGGAGGTAACGCAGACAATAATAATTTTGGCACAACTGAACTAACCCCTAACAAAGACTATATCACCATTGCCACTGTTCGTCCAGAAACAATTTTGGGTGATGCCGCCATTTGTGTAAATCCTACTGATGAACGGTATATTCATTTACATGGTAAATATGCCTATGTTCCACTTATCAATAGAAAAATTAAGATTATACCGGATGAATATGTAACCCTCGATTTTGGAACTGGCGCATTAAAAGTTACGCCCGCGCATGATATGAACGATTATCAATTGGGAAATAAATACAATCTCGAAGTAATTGATACCATGAACGATGATGGTACCATGAGCGAAGCTGCCCAATTATATATAGGTGAAGACCGATTTGAAGTACGTAAAAAAATAATCCCAGCATTAGAAGCTAAAGGGCATATTGTAAAAATAGAAGAATATACCAATCAAGTAGGATTTAGCGAGCGAACCGATGTTGTAGTAGAGCCTAGATTAAGCCTACAATGGTGGGTTAGTATGAAAAATTTAGCCACTCCAGCGCTTGATTCTGTGTTAAATGATGATATACATTTTCATCCGGCAAAATTTAAGAACCTTTACCGCCACTGGATGGAAAACATTAAAGATTGGTGCATTAGCCGCCAACTTTGGTGGGGGCACAGAATACCAGCATGGTATGCTCCCGATGGTACTTATGCTGTAGCGAAAACTGCAGCTGAAGCTGTAATTGAAATCAACAAAAAAGCAGCAACGTCTTTCAGCATTGAACAAATCAGACAAGATGACGACTGTTTAGATACTTGGTTCTCTAGCTGGCTTTGGCCATTTGAAGTATTTAAAGGGCTTTCCAATCCTGGAAATGAAGAGTTAAAGTATTATTATCCAACCAACACTTTGGTAACCGCCCCTGAAATTATTTTCTTTTGGGTAGCTAGAATGATTATGGCCGGTCATGAATACCAACACCAAAAGCCTTTTAAAGATGTTTATTTCACTGGAATTGTTCGTGATAAGCAAGGCAGAAAAATGAGTAAAAGCTTAGGAAACTCGCCAGATCTACTTGGACTAATTGACCAATATGGCGCAGATGCTGTTCGCTTTGGTATTATGATTGCCTCCCCTGCAGGTAATGATATTTTATTTGATGAATCGGCATTAGAACAAGGAAGAAACTTCAACAATAAATTATGGAATGCGTTAAAATTAGTAAAAGGTTGGGAAGACCGTATTGCTGTTACAACACATAACAACCAAACAAATAATTTTGCATTAGATTGGTTTGAAACAAGACTCAACCAAGTTAGTATCGATGTAGATGCAATGCTAACACAATTCAGATTAAGTGAGGCACTCAAAACAATATACTCTTTAATTTGGGATGACTTTTGCAGCTGGTATTTAGAGTGGATTAAGCCCGGATTTGAACAACCCATTGATACTGAGATTTATCATAAGACCATTGGCTATTTTGAAAAACTAATGCAGTTGTTACATCCTTTTATGCCATTCATCACAGAAGAAATATACCATTTGTTAAAACCACAATCAGAAGACCTTTGCGTTAAACAATATGCGCCTATTGCTTCAATTAATACCGAAATATTAACGGGCGGTGAACTGCTTAAACAAGTAATTAGTTCATTAAGAGATGCGAGAAACAAAAATCAAATCAAACCTAAAGACACTATCAAACTTCATATCAATACTGCAAATGTTGTTTCCTATCATGCAATCGAATCAATATTAACCAAACAAGTAAATGCTGCTGAAATATTCTACACCACTTCTTCAGTACCCAATACGATTATGGTAAATGTGGAGAAAGATCAGTTTTTTATTGAAGCAGAAAAACAACTAGATACTGCAGCAATGAAAGCTTCACTCATTAAGGATTTAACCTATGAACAAAACTTTTTAGCGTCTGTAATGAAAAAGTTAGGCAACGATAAGTTTGTTCAAAATGCCAAACCAGAAGTGATAGAATTGGAACGTAAAAAACAATCCGACGCCGAAGCTAGAATTGCTACAATTGAAGAAAGCCTTAAATCACTTTAAGAACATTCCAACATTTTTTTACTTAAATATAAACCATTGCTTAATAAATTAGCCTCCCCAAAAAATTTCATTGATAAAAATAAGCTGCTGCAATCATTGCTTATTGTAATGATACTTTGTTACAATATTAAAGCCAATGCTCAATCAGAGTGGGAAGTTAATACCCTTAGGGATATCAATCCAAAATCACCTAATAGCCTCTTTTGGAAAGGAATCTCTTATTCAGCAGAACCCCTTTCAGTAGCTGTACCAGTAGGAATGCTAACAACAGCAATTATAACACACGATAAAAAATTAAAAATCAAATCATTTGAAGTATTAGGTAGCTTAGCCTTAGCCTCTGCTACCACTGAAGCAGCAAAAATGATCTTTAATCGCCCAAGGCCTTATGAAACATACATAGAAATATATCCCAATAAAAAAGAATCGGGAAAATCATTTCCTTCTGGCCATACCACAACAGCTTTTTCAACAGCAATGTCTTTAACATTAATCTCTAAAAAATGGTATATAGCAGCCCCTGCATTTGCATGGGCTGCATCTGTTGGCTATTCAAGAATGTACCTGGGTCAACATTATCCATCAGACGTACTTATGGGGGCGATGGTAGGAACTGCCAGTGCTTTTGTTTCGCATTGGTTAACGAAAAAAATTTCAACAAGGCCCAAGAGAATATTTAAAAATTATGTAAAATGATTCGTTTAGCAACATTAAGTGATATACCTGCCATACGATCTATTGCAGAAAATACTTGGCCGGATACTTACAGTAACATCATTTCTCACGATCAGTTAATTTATATGCTAATTCGAATGTATAGTGACGGCTCTTTGCAAAAACAATTTAACGAAGGTCATCAATTTTATATAGCAGAAGAAAACAATCATCCCATTGGCTTTGCGTCTATTTCTAATGATGAGGGATCAATTTATCAACTCAATAAATTATATGTATTACCTGCTTCACAAAAAACAGGAACTGGAAAAGCATTAATTAATCAAGCAATTGAGCACGCTAAAAAATTGGGAGGTACTCAAGTCATTTTAAGGGTCAATAAACTAAATAAAGCAGTTTCATTTTACAAAAAACAAGGCTTCTCTATTATAGAAGAATCTATACTAGAACTTGAACATGGCTTTGTAATGGATGATTTTATAATGGGGATCAATGTTTAAATAGTTGCCTTTTTTTATTCCTTACACTAAAATATGTGTTTGCTTGATTACTCCCATTACAAATACACTTTGTACATGGCCAATGTTTTCGGCTTGGCTTAATTTGTTTACATGGAAGTCATAATAATCATCCATATTTTCTGCAACCACTTTCAACATAAAGTCAAATTCTCCAGAAATATTATAACATTCAATCACTTCATTTAATTCATGTATTCTTTTAATAAACTTCCCTCCGGCTGTTTTATCGTGTTGTTTCAACGATACATAACAAATTACCATCAACCCTTTCTTTACTTTTGAATGATCTAGCAAAGTAGCGTATTGCTTAATAACACCTGATTCCTCTAGTCGCTTTATACGTTCATGAACGGGTGTTGTACTCAAATGAATATGCGCTGAAATTTCTTTCACAGTAATACGAGCATTTTGCTGTAATAATTTTAAAATAGCTAAATCTTTAGCATCCAATGCAATGCCAATAGTGGAATCGGCTCTTTGAGGGCTTGTAGGCATAGTAAAAACGATAATTATGCTAATAAAGGTAATATAAATAGCATAATATCCTATATTTATTAAAATACATGTTATTTTATTCCACCAAACTAACTTCGCACTTCATAAAACATCTATTATGTCTACATTAGCTTCATCATTAGATTTCAGCCTTAAATATAAAGTTGCTGATATTAGCCTCGCAGATTGGGGTCGTAAAGAAATCCGTTTAGCAGAAGCCGAAATGCCTGGTTTAATGGCATTGCGTGCTGAATATGGTGCGTCTCAACCACTAAAAGGTGCACGGGTGGCTGGTTGCCTACACATGACCATTCAAACCGCCGTTTTAATTGAAACATTAGTTGCTTTAGGCGCTGAAGTAAAATGGAGTTCTTGTAATATATTTTCTACACAAGACCAAGCTGCTGCTGCTATTGCCGCTGCTGGTGTTGGTGTATTTGCATGGAAAGGCCAAACACAAGAAGAAGCCGATTGGTGTATTGAACAAACATTGTTTTTTGGTGGTGCTGACCGTCCTTTAAATATGATTCTAGACGATGGGGGCGATTTAACCAATATGGTTTTCGATAAATATCCCGCTTTAGTAAAAGATATTAAAGGTTTGTCTGAAGAAACAACAACTGGCGTTCATCGCTTATACGAACGCATGGCAAAAGGTACATTACCAATCCCTGCAATCAATGTAAACGATTCAGTTACAAAATCTAAATTCGACAATAAATATGGCTGTCAAGAATCATTGGTAGATGCTATTCGCAGAGCTACAGATGTAATGATGGCTGGTAAAATTGCTGTTGTTGGTGGATATGGTGATGTGGGTAAAGGTTCTGCACTTTCACTTAGAGGTGCTGGATGTAGAGTAATTGTAACAGAAATCGATCCTATTTGTGCACTTCAAGCTGCTATGGAAGGATTTGAAGTAAAGCCAATGATTGAAGCAGTTAAAGAAGCTGACATCATTGTTACAGCTTCAGGTTGTAGAGATTTAATTACTGAAAAACATTTTCGCTTGATGAAAGACAAAGCAATTGTTTGTAACATCGGGCACTTTGATATTGAAATTGATATGGCATGGTTAAATGCCAATTATGGAAATACTAAAGACACAATTAAACCTCAAGTTGATTTGTACAATATCGATGGTAGAGATGTTATTGTACTTGCAGAAGGTAGATTGGTAAATTTAGGTTGCGCTACAGGGCATCCTTCATTTGTAATGAGTAACTCTTTCTCTAACCAAACATTGGCGCAAATAGAATTATGGCAAAATCATACCAAATACGAAAACAAAGTTTACGTGTTGCCTAAACATTTAGATGAAAAAGTAGCCCGTTTGCACCTTGCTAAAGTAGGAGCTGTTTTAGATGAATTAACAACTGAACAAGCAGAATACTTAGGCATCAGCAAAACCGGACCATTCAAAGCTGAAATGTATCGTTATTAATATATTTTTCGATTGATTCAAAATCCCTCAGAACCCAATAAAAAAGGTTGCTGGGGGATTTTTTTTAACTAATCGCATTTTATCTATTCTAATTCTCGCTAATTAACGATACCTGTTTAAGTAATATCAATATAACCCTATTAGATAGTATGTTATTAATATAATTGCCGATACATTATTAAAAAAAAGACTACTTTCAAGTTATCAAACCAACAAGTATAGCAATGAAAGAATCACAAAATTTTTCAAACCACGCACAAATCGTCCCTATTTATCATTATGGGTTATTTTCAATTGTATTAACAATCAATGCTTTAGCTTTTATACATTTGTTCCATTCCATAAAAGCAAACGATAATATTGAAGTTTCAACAATGTTAGTATTGATTGGACTTTTTCTTCTGATCAGCTTATTCATTTACAGAGGTTTCGCTTTAAAATCGCAAGACAGAGCCATTAGAGCAGAAGAAAATCTTCGTTACTTTGTTTTAACTGGCAAATTATTGAGTAAAAATTTAGCTATTTCACAAATCATAGCCCTAAGATTCGCATCAGATAATGAATTTGTTCATCTTGCTGATCGTGCCGAAAAAGAACTATTAACGAATAAACAAATTAAACAAGCAATTCAAGATTGGAAGGCTGACTATTATCGTGTATAAATACTTTCTTTAAAATTTATCATAAGTACATGAATTTACAACCATTAACGCTTGCAAATGAATGGGTAACTTTGATTCCTTTAAAAGATACCGACTTCGATATTTTATACCAAATTGCCTCCGATCCATTAATTTGGGAGCAACATCCTAGTAAACTTAGGTATCAAAAAAACGTTTTTGAAATTTTTTTCAAGGGTGCCATCGAGTCAAATGGCGCATTCATCATCACTGATACAAAAACAGGTATTCCAATAGGATCTACCCGTTTCTATCATTTAAATACGATTACCAATAGCATACAAATCGGGTACACTTTTTTTGCCAGATCTTGTTGGGGAAAGCCCTATAATAGATCAACCAAATCGCTTATGATAAATTACGCGTTTCAACATGTAGAAATGGTTCAATTCGATATTGGCGCATTAAATATTCGATCTCAAAAAGCCATCGAAAAAATTGGAGCAGTTAAAGTTAGAGCGGAAGAAATTCAATATGTAGGTGAAGTAGCTACATTAAACTTTGTGTACACTATTCAAAAAAACAATTGGAATAATGATTTAATTTTTTAACATTTTATTTCGTTAAATGCAGGTGTATATTTATATATGATATCTGCCGATTTTTGGATGCGCTGTGCTGGCTTGGGCCTTTTTCTATATGGCATGTATATCATTGAAGATTTTTTAAAACAACTAGAAGGCCGGTCGTTCAAACTATTCTTACAAAAAAGTACCCAAAATAAATTTGTTGCCATCATAAGTGGAACTTTAGTAACAGCTATTTTGCAAAGCAGTTCTATTGTAAACTTAATGGTACTTTCATTGGTTGGTGCAGGTATATTAAGCATGCAAAACGCATTAGCAGTAGTTTTAGGCGCAAATATTGGTGGCACTTTCAACAGTTGGTTAATCGCTTTTCTTGGGTTTAAAATTGACCTTAATATGATTACCTTCCCGCTAATTGGGATGGCAGGCTTATTGATGACAATTTTTAAGCGTAAAAAAAATATCTATAAAATATCCGGAACACTCCTCGGATTTGGGTTCCTGCTATTAGGTCTACAATTCATGAAAGAAAGTATGAACGGTGTTCTTAAACATACTGATTTAAGTATTTACCTTCATTACAATCGAATTGTTTTTTTAGCAATTGGATTTATTATTACTGCTATCATTCAAACAAGTTCTGCAACAGTTGTTTTGGTATTAAGCGCACTTTATGCAAAATTAATTCCAATTGACATTGCCATTGCAGTTGTCTTAGGTGCCGAATTAGGTACTACCATAAAACTATTTATCGGATCAATTGGCGGTACTGCAGCTAAAAAAAGAGTGGCACTTGGTAATAATATTTTCAATTTTAGCACCACTTTTTTGGGATTCATCTTTTTAGACCCAATCGCAACCTTTATTCAAATTGTCATTGGAATTAAAGACCCTATATTTTTATTGGTTGCATTTCAAACACTAATCAATGTTGTTGGAGTGTTAACCTATTATTTTTTTCTACACTATTTTGGGAAATTTTTAGAAACCCGATTTAAAGAAATCAATACATCAGCATTAAATTTTTTACCACATTCAGTTCTTGAAATATCAACATCTGCATTAGATATGTTTAACAAAGAAGTAGGCTTCTTCATCTGCAGAGTAATCAATATAAATCTAAGTGCATTTCAAATAAAGTCTATAGAAAAAATCGATGCCCAATTTGAGCAATTATTAACAATAGAAAATCAAACAATTGAATCATTTTCACATGCAGAAAAATACAATCGACTAAAAAAAGCAGCGGGCGAAATACACGCTTTTTATGCAAAAATGCTTGAAAAGGAAAGTAACCCAACTAATATAGCTAGCATCAATGTATTAATTGAATCTGTAAGAAATGCAATGTATTCTGCGAAATGCATAAAAGATATTTATTCAGACTTGGTAGAATTGAGTAATTCTATCAATGAAAATAAATATAATTTATACCTCCAACTAACAAAAGAATTAACTGGTTTTTATACTGCATTAATTTTAATTGAAAACAACACCAAGTTTAACTCTCAAATCAACAACATTAGAAACCAAATCAAAACAGACTTTGATAATAAGCTTCAACTGTTCTATTCACATGCTAGTGATAAAACTTTTGCTGCCAAAGACATCTCTACTTTATTCAATATAAATCGTGAACTATATGCTTCATATAAAGCCATAATTCTTGCATTAGTAGATTATAAAGAAACTTCCCTTAATAATAAAATGCTAATCAAGTAGATAACCCTTTTTTTATTTGCACATCACATAGGTTAATTATCTTCGCATAAATCTCATAAATACAATTTTAAAATTTCTTACTATTTAAACCAAAATTGTTCGGAAAATCAATATTAACTCATCATTAAACAGCTCGATTTATGAAAGTAGGAATTTTAGGTGGAGGTCAATTAGGTCGTATGTTACTTCAAGCAGCCGCAAATTATACTGTAGAAACCTTTGTGTTGGAGAATGACGCTAATTGCCCATCAGCGCACTTATGTAATCACTTCACCAAAGGCAATATTACTGATTTTGAAGATGTATACAACTTCGGAAAAAACCTAGATGCCATAACTATTGAAATTGAAGCCGTAAATATTGAAGCGCTAGAACAACTCGAAAAAGAAGGTGTTAAAATATTTCCAAACCCTGCTGCAATTAGAATTATTAAAAATAAAATAACCCAAAAACAGTTTTATAAGGACAATGAGATTCCTAGTTCAGACTTCAGCATTACTCAACAAAAAAGTGAAATTTCCAATTATATGCATCTTTTACCAGCAGTACATAAGATTGCTGAAGGTGGCTATGATGGAAAAGGAGTTCAAATAGTTAATACCACTTCTGATATAGAAAAAGGTTTTGACGCCCCAAGTGTATTGGAAAAAAAAGTAGCTATTAAAAAAGAAATTGCAATAATTGTTGCAATGAACGAAAAAGGTAATGCTGCACTGTACCCTATTTCTGAAATGATGGTAAACCCAGTACTTAACTTACTCGATTATCAAATAAGTCCAGCCCTTTTACCACAAAAAGTTGTATGGGTTGTAGAAGCGATAGCTATTAAATTAGTTAAGGCTTTAAAAAGTCCCGGACTTTTTGCTATAGAATTGTTTGTTGATGTAAATGATGATGTATGGGTAAACGAAACGGCACCACGTGTTCATAATAGTGGCCATCACACTATCGAAGGCAACCATTGCAGTCAATATGATATGCTATGGCGTATTATATTAAATTATCCCTTAGGCAACACTACTCCCATTCTACCCGCTGCAATTATAAATATTATTGGCGAAGAGGGATTCAATGGAACACCCTACTATGAAGGTTTAGAAGAAGTATTATCAATAGACAACGCTTTTGTTCACCTCTATGGAAAACTGCAAACGAAACCTGGCAGAAAAATGGGGCATGTAACTGTATTACACAGTAGTTACCAAGATCTTAATTACAAGGCCAACAAAATAAAACACCTTTTTAAAATAAAGAGTGTGTAAGGAATTCTAAAATAAATCACTAATTGTTGATTATTGCTATTTTCTTTTAGGTGCAATTTGCTTTAAAAATCCTATCCCTATCATACTTTTAGTTTGCAATGCTGGAGATGTTTTATTGGTTCCAAATAGTCGAACATCATCATCATAAATCATATCAAGCGTATATGTTGCAGAAAAATATTTATTGATCTTAAACGAAAAAATATTCGTCATAAATACATCTATATTCTGAGGATTGTTTTTATAATTTGTAAACATATCTAATCTGCCTTTATAATTGATATTTTTAGCAACCGTACTTGCATAATTCACAGTTGCAAAAGCACCAATTTCATTGACAGAATTATCGCCTTTAGGTACCCCATAAACACCTTTACCAGATAATGCTTTATTCATTACTAATACCCATCTTGAAGTAAGTGGTGAAAGGAATATTGATAATTTAGCATCTGGCTTATAATCAAACCCTGCCGAAAGTATTGCATAACCAGGCGACAATAATGAAGAGGTAAAATCGGCAATATTGTTATTAAAATTATACCCATCAAAAAATTGAGAACGAAAGTTGAATAAACCAGATAAGTACCACTTTCCACCATCATCCATTTTATATCCATACTTACTCAAGTAATCAAAACGGTCATCATTTTTTCTACTGCCAAGGCTTGTAGATTGAACATAACCAAGATTAACATCAAAATTATTGTCTAAACTATGTCGTTTATTCTTATAATAAATGAAATAATTGAAATAACCATTAACTGTTAAGGAAAAATTATCACCCCCAGCAGCCCAATTACTTAAAGACCCCTGTGCTAAATTAAAACTCATCAATCCCCCTCTTCTCCATCTCCAATTATCTGAAGTGTCCGGAACTTTATTGATACTTCTGTTTGCTTCTTTTTTAAGTCCAACTACTACATTGTCCTGAGCAGAAACTGCTATTACTAAACACAAAAATATTGCGTTTAAGAAAACTCTTTTTCTCATAAGATATTTTTTAACGCCGCAAATATAAGACATCATATTAATTTTTTTATAAACAAATGCTGACAAACTGGCACATATTCCTTAAATCATGTACTTTTGTTGATCTAATTTATAAAAATGGAATTAGCTGAATCGCTTAATAAAACACATGATGAACTTCGCCAGGGTGAAGCATTTACACCTATTTCTAGTACGCCTAAGAGTAGTAAAAAATTCTATATCGAAAGCTATGGCTGTGCTATGAATTTTTCAGATAGTGAAGTTGTAGCCTCCATTTTGAATTCCGAAGGGTTCGGAGCTACCACCAATTTTGAAGAAGCCGATCTTGTTCTAGTAAATACCTGCTCAATAAGAGAAAAAGCAGAACAAACCATTAGAAAAAGATTAACAGAATTTAGAAAGGCGAAAAAAAGTCATCCTGGAATGCTTATTGGCGTTTTGGGATGTATGGCTGAAAGGTTAAAAGCCAAACTATTAGAAGAAGAAAAATTGGTTGATTTGGTAATTGGTCCCGATGCCTACAGAACGCTTCCTTCACTAATTAAAGAGGCAGAAGGGGGACAAAAAGGTGTTAATGTACTCTTAAGTAGAGATGAAACATATGGTGATATTTCTCCTATAAGATTAAATACAAATGGTATTACTGCATTTGTATCCATTACCAGAGGTTGTAATAATATGTGCAGCTTTTGTGTAGTTCCTTTTACAAGAGGTAGGGAAAGAAGCAGAGACAGCCAATCTATCATCGCAGAAGTAGAAGCATTGGTAAATGATGGCTATAAGGAAATAACGCTACTCGGACAAAATGTAGATAGCTATTATTGGGTAGATGAAAAAAATGGAGCGCAAACAACATTTGCGCAACTGCTAGAAAAAGTGGCGCTCATCAATCCAAACTTATGGGTACGTTTTAGTACGTCCCATCCAAAAGATATTACAGACGATGTACTACATACCATGGCTAAATATGACAATATTTGCAAATGTATTCATCTTCCCGTTCAAAGCGGAAGCACACGTGTACTACAATTAATGAATAGAACTTATACAAGAGAATGGTACCTCGCTAAAATTAATAGTATAAGAAGCATATTACCCAATTGTAGTATTACTTCAGATGTAATTAGTGGTTTTTGCACCGAAACAGAAGAGGATCACCAAGAAACATTAAGCATTATGGAATTCAGTAACTACGATATGAGTTATATGTATTTCTATAGTGAACGCCCGGGAACATTGGCAGCAAAAAGATACGTGGATGATATACCTTTAGAAGTTAAAAAGAGAAGATTACAGGAAATAGTTGATATGCAAGGTATTTTATCTAGCCGCAGCAATCAGAATGATATCGGAAAAACATTTAAAGTACTCATTGAAAGTACCAGTAGAAAAGGAGATGCCGATTGGCAAGGTAGAACTGGTCAAAATAAAATCACCGTTTTCCCTAAGGCCAACAAGGGGTTTAATCCTGGGGATTATGTTTGGGTTAAAATTGAAAACTGCACTAGAGCTACTCTACTTGGTAATATAGTAGATGGCCCTACTCAATAATTGATTATATGGATTTACAAAGTATAAAAAACCGTTTTGGCATTATTGGCAATTCACCTGCATTAAATCATGCATTAAATACTGCTGTTCAAGTAGCAGGTACAGATCTTACCGTGTTAATAGTGGGTGAAAGTGGAGTTGGTAAGGAAGTCTTTTCTCAAATAATTCATGCGCTATCTGCAAGAAAACACAACTCTTTTATTGCGGTAAACTGTGGCGCAATTCCAGAGGGAACAATTGATTCTGAATTATTTGGTCATGAGAAAGGCTCTTTTACAGGAGCAGTAGATAGTAGAAAAGGGTATTTTGAAACAGTAAGCGGTGGTACCATTTTTATGGACGAAATCGGGGAAATGCCCATAGGAACCCAGGCCAGATTACTAAGAGTTCTAGAAACAGGCGAATTTATTCGCGTGGGCTCATCAAAAGTACAGAAAACTGATGTTCGTGTTATTGCGGCCACAAATAGAGAGCTGCTGGAATTTACCCAAAAAGGCCGTTTCAGAGAAGATTTGTATTACCGATTAAGTACTGTACCAATTAGAGTTCCGTCTTTAAGAGACCGCAAAGAAGATATTATTTTACTTTTTCGAAAATTTGTTGTTGACTTCGCAGAAAGATATAAAACAACTCCTGTACAATTAGATGATGAAGCCAAACAATTACTTATTAATTATCCCTGGCCCGGCAATGTAAGAGAACTTAAAAATATTGCTGAACAAATTTCAGTATTAAGCACTGCAACACTTGTTACTGCTAAAGAAATGCGCATCTTTCTTCCAGAAAAAAGAGAAAATCGTTTTCCTGTTCTTGCAGGTCAACTATCTCCCACTGGGGAGTTCGCCAATGAAAGAGAAATTTTATACAAACTTTTCTTCGATATGAAGAAGGATGTAACTGAATTAAAGAAAATGTTTGTTGAAATCCTTCAAAACCCATCACTGGCCGGAGCCGCAGCTAACTTTACCAAAGAGTCTATTTTAAATGATTTTACAACAATTTCTGATAATGGCACAACTTCATTAAACAATGCTTCTCCTTTAAATTCCGTAGCACCGAATGTACACAGTCAAACTACATTATTGCCTAATCATTCAACAAACAATCAACCTGTTTTATTAAATAATGATGATATTCAACAGCATGAAGAAATCGAAGAATCACTTAATATTATAGATAAAGAAAAAGAACTCATTATAAAAGCACTAAAGAAACACAAAGGAAAAAGAAAAGACGCCTCATTAGATCTAGGCATTAGCGAAAGAACACTTTACCGTAAATTGAAAGAATATGACATCGAAGAATAATAAAATATTTATATTTGAATCTATTGGAATACTATTTTTATTGCTCCTATTTTCAGGCTGCAAAATATACTCATTTAAAGATGCCGTAATACCGCAGGAAGTAAAAACAGTCAAAATTGGTTTTATTGAAAATAGAGCCCGATATGTAAACCCTCAATTAAGCCCAAAACTAACCGATAAGGTTCAAACAAAAATAATTTCTCAAACAAAGCTCACTCGAACCAATAATGATGATGCTCATTACGTTATTAATGGAACAATAACGAATTACGACCCCAGTCAAACAGTTGGCGTTTCTGCTCAGCAAGCTACCACCAATCGTTTAACTGTAACAATTCATATTGTTTTAAAGAAAACATTAGAAAATAAGGAAGAGGAATTTGATGTATCACGCAGTTTTGATTACTCAGCCAATCTTACCCTTCAACAAGCAGAAGGTCAATTGTTAGATGAGGTGGTAAGGTCGCTGGCAGATGAAATCTTTAACCGGATTTTTTCTAACTGGTAACCAGATTGTATATTAAAAATTAAGATGTTTACACAAGAAAAGGCCTTACAAAAACTTACAGGCAGGGTATCTGTTTCAGACATGAATATTGAAGCTATTGAAGAAATGGTTAAGAGATACCCCTATTTTTCACCAGCTCAATACCTATTTTCACTTAAACTTAAAAGAGAGAAACATCCTTTAGCTACTCCGCAGGCGATGAAAACTGCGCTATTTTTCTCGAATCCCTATTGGCTTCAATATCAGCTCAATTCTTTTAAAGAAGTTCCACCAACTACATTTGTTGAAGTTGAACCTGTTGAGTCGAATAGTACTATCACTAATACAACTATTCCAACCATTGAAACCGTAAAAACGCTGATGGATAACATCGGCACGCTTAATACCGCAACTAATTTTGACGTCATTGTTGATGCAAATTCTGGGGATTATCCTCAGGAAGCACCAGTTGAATATAATTCAGCCGATGCCCATAAAAACAATGAAGATTCTAAAATTTCAAGTATGTTGGCGGGGCACTTGGCCGATTTTAAAAAACCAGTAGACCTTAATGATACACTTGAATCCGATAATTTAAACGAAAAATTACATACCATCGATTATTTTGCTTCGCAAGGGATAAAAATCGACTTGAATGAACTACCTAAAGATAAACTCACTACTAAATTACTGACTTTCACAGATTGGCTTAAAGTAATGAGAAAATCTAAGCAAGAACGCATAAATTCACCCAAAAACGTAGAATTAGAGAACGCTGTAGCCGAAATCGCACAAAATTCTGTAGAATTAAAAGAAGTTTTAACAGAAACAATGGCTGAAGTTTTAGTAAAACAAGGGCAAATAGACAAGGCAATTCAGCTATTTATAAAATTAAGTTTCTCAAATCCTGAAAAAACAGCTTATTTTGCATCCAAAATTCAACAACTAAAAGGTATCTAATATGATCATTCTGTTTTTGGTTCTTATTGTAATCGCAGCCGTAGCTTTAGGCTTTATAGTTTTAGTACAAAACCCTAAAGGCGGAGGTTTGTCCGGTAATGTGGGGGGTATTAGCAACCAGTTTATGGGTGTTAAGCAAACAACCGATGTTTTAGAAAAGGGAACATGGATTTTTGCTGGCATTATTGCTTTATTAGCGCTGTTTTCAACCTTTTTCCTAAAAACAGGAAATAATGAGGTTGACTCTTCTATCTTACAAAAAGTAAATACGAATGTATCTGCTCCCGCAGCAACTCCACAACAAGTTCCTGCTACTACTGCTCCTGCAGTAGCTGATAGTTTAAAAAAATAATTTTAAAAGTGATAAAAAACCCTGTCTTTATCAAAAGACAGGGTTTTTTATTTATTTTACATTAAAGTAATTAATTTTTATGCCTACTAAAAAGAAAGGAGGAAATCTCAAAAAAAAGTGGCTTACCATATTATTTATTGCCATTATTACGCTGATTATAGGAATTTGGTTATTTCTGGGACCTGCAACAAATTTTACCGAAAAAAGTAGGCATATTACCATCAATAAATTTGAAACCAATAAGTCAATCGTATTGGCAAATTTTAGAAAAGCTGGCATTCTACAATTTACCGAATTATTAGGCATAGCTGGCGCAGCGATTAATTTATGGGACAATATGAAACCCGGTACTTATGAAATTAAAAACGGGGAAAGCATTATTGACATTATTCGATTACTCAGAAGAGGTAGAAGTACAGAAGTGAAATTTGTACTGAATAAAGTTAGAACAAAAGAAGAATTAACGAAACTAATTTGTAAAAATTTCCCGCTAGACTCTACAGCAGTGTATAATTTCATCAATACCGATGATTCACTTAAACCTTTCCATACAAACGCTGAACTTTTATTTACAAGTATTATACCCAATACTTACAGCTTTTATTATGATGCCTCTATCAATAAAATTTTACAAAAATTAACAAATGAAGCTACCGAATTTTGGTTACGAAATGATCGACTAACTAAGGCTCAAGCTCTAGGATTTACAAAAGAGCAAGTATACATACTAGCCTCTATAGTTGAAGAAGAAACCAATTATGATTCAGATAAATATAAAATTGCAAGCGTATACATTAATCGGCTCAACAAGCAAATTCCACTACAAGCATGCCCTACCATAAAATTTGCAATGAATGATTTTACCCTTACACGCATATATGAAAAATATTTAACAACGCCATCACCTTATAATACTTATAAAAACAAAGGTCTCCCACCCGGCCCTATTTGTACTCCATCTCCAAAAACAATCGATATAGTTTTAAATGCGCCCAAAACAGATTACATCTATTTTGTTGCTAAAAGTGATTTTAGCGGTTACCATCACTTTAGCAGTAATTACGAGGAACATATTAAATATGCAAATGAATATCAAAAGGAATTAGATGCACACCAATTAAAAAAACTTCAAGAAAAAAAGTAAGTTTGACCAAGCTAGAAAAAAAAATAATATCGTTCCCTCCTATTGCTTATTTTATCAAGAAAAGTAAAATAATCATTATACCCGGATTTCAAGGTATACCATTATACGATGTGGGGGTGTTTTTTATTAAACAAATCAAAAAAATTGGATTAAATGAAAGGGCTGCTGCTATTGCATTCAACCTAATCATGGCACTACCGGCAACTATTCTTTTCTTATTTTCTATAATTCCATACTTCCCCAATTTCATAAAAATAAAATTACAAATCCTAACACTATTCAAAGACATTAGCCCTAGTTCAAATACCTACAAATTCATTGCCAACTTAATAGATGATTTGATGACTAGAAATGTTGGTGTTTTTTCATTTGGATTCCTGCTCATTATTTTTTATGCATCGAACGCCATGATGGCATTTATAAGAACATTTGATAAATCAATTAGAGAAAATGAAGTATTCTTTTTGCATCAAAGATGGAGGGCTATCAAATTAACAAATATTTTAATTTTATTAATTATTTCTACCACATTGGTATTGTTGGGACAAGAACAATTAACAGCTTTAATTCGAAAACTTTTTCACCTTAAAAAAAGAACAGTTTTACCCTGGTTAAATGCAGTTAGATGGAGTATCATCATAGGGTTATTTTTTCTGGGAATTGCTTTCATTTATAGATATGCCCCTTCAGTAAAAAAAAGATGGCATTTGGTTTCACCTGGCTCTATATTAGCAACTTTACTAACTTTATGCACTACGCTAATTTTTTCTTATTGGGTAAATAATTTTGCAGCATACAATAAAGTATATGGCTCAATTGGTACAGTTCTAATTATCATGCTACTCATTTACATCAATGCGTTCATCTTATTAATTGGATTCGAATTAAATGTCAGTATAACTTATTTAACAAAACACAAAAAAGATACAAGCATTTCAACAAAATAATTTTTAACGAATTACTCTTCAATACCCCATAATGACTTTAATTGAGAGATATCCGGGTAATTGCTTGTCAAATTATTGTAATGACCTGCGTTTTTCTTTTGTCGATAGGCCTCATAAATACTTACGGCACAAGCTACAGAAATATTTAAACTTTTTATCATTCCTATTTGTGGTATAATAAAATTACCATCGGATAATTTTCTAGCCTCTTCACTTACACCATCATGTTCATTACCAAATACCAAAGCGATACTTTTAGTAAAATCAATATCATATAACTCAACAGAATCGTCACCTAAGTGTGTAGTATAAATCAACTCATATTTAGCCCTCAATTCAGCAAAACAGGCAGATGTGTTATTAAATTGATGTACAGTCAACCATTTAGCAGCACTACTGCTGCTTTTTACACCAAAATAATCATGACGTGGTATTTCACTATTTAATACATAAATATCTTGAATTCCTACAGCATCACAGGTTCTCATAACAGCAGAAATATTATGTGGGTCATGTACATTCTCCATAACCACAGCTAAATTTCCCTGTCTATTTTTTAACACTTCTTCTAATCGATTTCTTCTTTCAGCTCTCATCCAATATAATATTATTCGTTACCCTTACCCATAGCAGCTAATTTCATTTTATGAGCTGTTTCAAACCCAAGGTATTTTTCAATTTGTTCCTCTAATAAGTAAATAACAGGTGTTAACACTATCGCCATTGTAAACTTATAAATATAGTTAACCAAACATATAGCTAATACCAATTGCCAACTCCATCCATTCCCTATTTTGAATGCTATAAATAATACTACAAAGCTATCTACCAATTGTGACACCAATGTTGATCCAGTAGCCCTTAACCAAATCCATTTATCACCTGTTACTTTTTTGATTTTATGAAAAACAAGTACATCAATAATTTGACTCAATAAAAATGCAATTAAACTACCTACAATAATCCACATTCCTTGCCCAAAAATACCTCCAAATGCAACTTGCATATTATCGATACCATCCTCTTTTTTAGAACCTATCCAAAAATCTGCTGGAGGAATTTTCATTGCTGAATAAAATAGAATAAATGCATAAGAAATCAATACGATTGCTGTATAACTAATTCTTCTTACTGCCTTGGGGCCATAATATTCATTTACTATATCAGTTACTATAAATTCTAAGGGCCAAAGCAAAACACCGCAAGTAAGATTAAAGGCTAAACCAGATTGTCCAAAAATCGTAAAATTTGATGGCTGAAAACCAAATAATTTTTCTAATGAAAATATTTTCCCTCCGATACACTCAGCAATTAAAGCATTTGACACAAAAAAAGCCGTTATAATAATAAAAAGTTTAGTAGGCTTGTCTTTTAGGATATTGTTAATCATATAGGCATTATTAAATACACATAAAATTGGGTTAAAAGTAAGAACAAGTTAATTAAAATCAACCATTTAGGCAATCTTACAACAGACTTGTTCAATATAAGAACTACATACCATACGAAAGCAGCTAAATTAATAAATGGAGCAGCCATCCAACCCAAAATAATCATTAGCGCATTGATATCTGGTTGATGAATGAAATTATGCGTTCGCTGTATAAATAAACATACTAAAAATAAAATATTGCAAATAAATGCCAATCTAAATACAAATAAAATAAGTTTCATGTGTATATATTTATTGATTTTATTGGTCACATGGAATACGCCTGATAAATATTTCGCTTGGTATGCACACATTGCTTATGGCTATTTCATGTGTTTATAGCAATTGTTTATTTATTTACCAATTGACATACTCCACTTAATCATTTTTGTTAGTATGAACGGAATGTTTAAAGATGGTACTTACCGATACATTGTATATTGAAAAATTAAAGCTCAGTTTTATTTTTGAAACACTTACTAAAAAACAATAATTGATAATCAATACTATTTCTCCAATAAGCTGCATTATGTGTGCCAGGGCGTTCAATATAATCATGCGCTACTTTATTGTTACTTAATTTAACATGCAGTGCTCTATTTACAGTTAGAAAAAAATCTTCCACCCCACAATCAAAAATCAATTGTAATTCACCATTTTTTAAAGAATCGACTAAATTTATAACAGTATTTTTTTCCCAATTTGCTGTATTTGAAGCTTGAGATCCCAATATTTTAGCCATATCCCAACTATTTGGAAATGGACGGATATCTACCCCCCCACATACACTTCCTGCCTCTCCAAACACATCTTTGTGTTTAATGGCTAAATAAAAAGCGCCATGCCCTCCCATACTTAATCCTGTAATAGCCCTAAAAAAAGGACTATTTATCGTAGGAAATTTTTCGTCGATAAATGGAACCAATTCTTTAATCATAAAGGTTTCATAACGGTAAGTACTATCAACAGGGCTATCTAAATACCAACTATTATACCCCCCATCTGGCATCACTAATATTGTTTGAAACTCATTTGCTTTCTGAGCAAGTGCTGGAGCATCTTTTAACCAAGACCTATAATTACCACTATACCCATGCAATAAATACACCACTGGGAATTTTTGATTTGGTGCACATAAGTCTGGTTTGATAACCAACAATTTTACTTGCTTATGCATGCTATTACTAAATATTGCAACCGTATCTATTGAAGCATAAGAAAAGTTAACAATTGAGATAAAAACAAATAAGCTTAGCCATTTTTTCATAGTTGCTATTTAATTGTAAAATACAAAATGCCACCCAATTTAAGGTGGCATTTTGTGAAATTCTTGCTATTTAAATAAGATTATTTACTTTTTGGCAAAGCATTTTGCATAGGGTTTACTCCACTTGACTGGCCTCTTCCTCTAGCTGCTCCGGCTTTAAACAATGAGAACTTACTAGGCTCAACAATTGAAGTTGGCCAAGTATTGTTAGATTCATTGATATCAGCTGTTTCACGCATTGGATCTAGTTGTATTTTAACCGCTTTTTGATTGGTCATAAAAACCTTGGATACTTTGTTTTCATTTTTTCTCCAAATTTGAGCAGGTATTTTTTCTGTTTGCTTGGTACCATCCTCAAAAGTGAACTCAACTATAATTGGCATTACCAATCCGCCCTTATTGCTAAAAGTAATTTCATATAAATGAGTAGATTTATATTTTTCCTTCTCCTCCGCTGTCATACTTTCCATATTTCCGCCAAATGAGGGAGTAGCAAATTTTACAGTAGAATCATATGGTTCAATTCCTCTAGTGTACCTCCAATAGAAATCTCTTAGAGAAGTATCTACATCAGTTTGAAATTGAATGCGCTTATCGTTTCTATTGCGTATTTTAGATATATCGTCAAACGCGTTTACACCACTAAATAGTGGTTTATCTAAGCTTCGCATAAATGGAGGTCTTCCCGCACCATCTGCACCTGTAATTGGAGCTGAAACAGGATCTATCACTGCCAATTTTACTGTATCTATTGATATATCACAAGGTTCAATACCATAGAACCATCCTCTCCAAAACCAATCTAAATCCTCACCACTCGCATCCTCAATTGTACGGAAAAGATCTGCAGGGGTTGGATGTTTAAATGCCCATCTTCTTGCATACTCTCTAAAAGAAAAGTCAAACAACTCTCTACCCATTATTGTTTCACGCAATATATTTAGTCCTGTAGCAGGCTTTGAATAAGCATTTGGTCCAAATTGAATAATATTTTCAGAATTAGTCATAATTGGCTCCAATTGATCTTTCGGAAGCTTCATATAGTCTGCAATAGCCCAAGCTGGCCCACGACGAGAAGGGTATTTGTTATCGAACAATTCTTCTGTTAAATATTGAACAAAAGTGTTTAATCCTTCATCCATCCAACTCCATTGACGCTCATCGCTATTTACAATCATTGGAAAGAAATTATGACCAACTTCGTGAATTACTACACCCAACATACTGTACTTGGTAGCTTCACTGTATGTGCCATCTTTATTTGTTCTTCCATTATTAAAGCAAATCATAGGGTATTCCATTCCATTTGCAGCCTCAATACTTTGAGCAACAGGATATGGATAAGGAATAGAAAACTTAGAATAAGATTTAATGGTATGTGCAACCGCTTTGGTTGAATACTTACGATATAAACCATATGCTTCTTTAGGATAGCCGCTCATGCACATTACTTTTTTCCCTTCTATATATGCAGGCATAGCATCCCAAATATACCTCCTACTTGATGTCCATGCAAAATCTCTAACATTTTCCGCTTTAAATACCCATGTTTTTTTCTGTGTACTTTTACTGCCCTCTGCCTTTAAAGCTTCATCTAATGTGGCTATTTCTACTGGTTCTTTTGCGTTTTGAGCTTGATTCCAGCGCGCTAACTGTGCAGTAGATAATACTTGAGCGTAATTTTGACAAACGCCAGTACCCAACACTATATGATCTGCTGGCAAAGTAACTTGTACAGAATAATTGCCAAAAACCAATGCAAATTCTCCTCTACCTACAAATTGATGGTTTTGCCATCCCTGAAAATCGCTGTAAACACATAAACGAGGAAACCATTGTGCCATTGTAAATAAGCTATTGCCATCTTCTAGTGTTTCATAACCACCTCTACCACCAAAAGTCATCCTATTGGGTATTTTATAACTCCAATCTAAATTAAATATAAATTTTTGTCCAGGCTTAAGTGCCGTAGGCAAATCAATTCGCATCATTGTTTTATTGATAGTATAGCTTAACGGCTTTCCTGTTGCATCTACTAATTTAGCAATAATGTGTCCATATCCATTGTCGCTTTTATTTTCAATAAAATTATCTAATGTTCGATTATTCACTTGACGACCTAAACTTGATCCATCCTGATAATTCGCATTATTTATTGTACTGTGTTCATTTTCGTCTAATTGCAACCATATATACGTTAGTATATCTGGAGAATTATTATAATAAGTTACCAACTCAGTACCTTTTAATTTTAAATTAGACTCATCTAATTCACATTTAATATCATAATCAGCACGTTGTTGCCAATATTTAGTTCCAGGTGCCCCACTAGCTGTTCTATACTCATTGGGGGTTGGCAAAATAGTACCAAGTTGCTCAAACTTATTACCATGATTAGATGTTGGATTGTTCATGATGTTTTGTGCACGAGCTGTAATTGCAAAACCAAACATCATTAAAACCACTGCGATTTTTTTCATAGTTGTTCTTTTTATAAGTGGAAAGGTAAACGTTCTATTGCCATTTGCAAAGCCAAAGCAAAAGTAACTGCTGAAATAAATAGCATGTACTCTCTTCTGTTGATTTTAAACAGCGATATTAATATAAATGTTATTAATAATATAAATAATACAATCAGAAATTGACCGAATTCTAACCCAATATTAAATGAAAGTAATTGAAAAATTACAGATTCTCCCTTTCCCAATAAACTTTTTAGATAATTACTAAACCCCAGACCATGTATTAATCCAAAAAATAAAGCAAAAAAATAAATTGAAGGAAATTTCTCTTTAAACACAAATTTTTTAACAAATACATTACTAATTGATGTAATAACAATTGTAACAGGAATTAAAAATTCTATCCAATTCATCGAATAGTTGATTAAATCAAATACACTTAATATTAATGTAATAGTATGACCTATTGTAAATGCAGTAACTAATACTAATAATTTTTTCCAATCAGAAAATTGGTATCTTACACATAATGCAATTACAAAAAGAAGATGATCCATTCCTTTTAAATCAACAATATGTTGAAACCCAATTTTTAAATATAAAACAAATTCATTCATAAGCGTGAAGTTAAATTAATCACGACATTTGTAATGAAAAAAAATGATGGTTGAATGGCAAATATAATGGTTCAATGGTTGATTACAGCTAGTTTTGCAATGTTACACCCTTTTTTTGTGTCGGTAATCGACATCAATCACAATGCTAAAGAAGCTACAGCAGAAATTAGTATTCGGATTTTTACGGACGATATTGAAAAAACTATACAAAAAAATAGTTCAGTAACAATTGACGTAGTACATCCTATTAATAAACTATTAATTAATCAGAAATTAGAAGAATACATTGTAAAACATCTTCGCTTAAAAATCAATGATGCCAATGTGAAATTTAACTTCATAGGTTATGAAATCATTAAAGAAAGTACATGGATTTATTTTGAAGTAGCAGGGATTAAAGAATTGAACAAAATAGAAGTTGATTGTAATATTTTATATGACTTTGAAACGAGTCAAATCAACATATTTCATTTAAAAAATAAGGGCGAAGAAAAAAGTTTTAAATTAGATTATCCTGAAAGGACTTTTAAAATGAACTTTTAATCATTTGAAGCAATATTATCAGTTAGTACTTTTGTCACCAATACTTTATCAATTCTATGGTTATCCATATCGACAATTTCAAATTGAAAACTTTTCCATTTCAATAAATCGCCTGTTTTGGGAATCCTTTCTAAATGATGAATAATGAATCCCGCAAGTGTATTGAAGTCTTGCTCACCAATTTCCATCCAATCAGTTTTATCAAAATGGCTCAAAAAGTCATAAAAAGGAATTTGTGCATCAATCAAATAAGTGCCATCTTCTCTTTCTACAATTTCATATGCCTCATCTTCTTCTTGAGGAATATCGCCAACTATAGCTTCTAAAATATCGTTCAATGTCATAAGTCCCTGTACACTCCCGTATTCATCTACAATAAAACAGTGATGAATTTTAGATTGTTTAAACTTTTCTAATACCTGATAGGCAGTGTTATTTTCAGGAACATACATTGCATCTTTCATAACTGAAAAAATAGTTGCATTTTCTGAAGCAGAAAACAGGTCTTTAATTGAAACAACGCCTTTAATATGATCAATATTTTCATCACAAACCGGATATATTGAATGAATTAAATCTTTAAACGCTGATCGTATATCACCAACCGTTTTATTGCCATCTATCCATTCAATATCACTTCTATGTGTCATTAATGACGTAATATTTCTATCACTCAAATGAAATACTCGTTCAATAATTTCTTGTTCAGCTTCTTCAATGGTACCTTGTTCTGTTCCTTCACTTATGATAGCTTTTATTTCTTCTTCGGTAACCTGATTTTCGTTGACTTTTATATTCAGTAATCGTACTAATAAATAGGATGATTTACTCAATAGCCATATTATTGGAAATGTGACTTTACTTAAAATACCCATTGGAATGGCTACCGATTTAGCGATACCTTCTGGGTTACTAAGTCCAATTCTTTTTGGAACTAATTCCCCTAAAACCAATGAAAGATAAGTGATAGTAATAACGATGATTGTAGTTGCAATAGAGTTACTATATGGACTTAGCATACTAAATTGAGCTAACCATTTAGTCAATGGAATTTTAAAATTTTCACCCGAAAATATACCAGTCAACACGCCAATTAGTGTAATACCAATCTGAACAGTAGATAAGAAGGTATCGGGATGATTCGCTAACTTTAATGCACGTGCAGCATCAATGTCACCTTTGGCGGCTTGACCTTCTAACCTGGCTTTTCTTGCTGAAACAAGCGCAATTTCGGCCATCGAAAAAAGTCCATTGAGTATAATCAACAATAATATTACTAATACTTGAGTCATTATAGTAAAATTAAGTAAAATTAGGCAAGCCAATTCTTCGAATATAAAAACTAGCTGATAACCAACCTATCATGCTACCAATTAGCCCTCCCATCACAATATCAAACGGATAATGAACTCCTACATAAATTTGGCCATAACTTATACTTATTGCCCATAGAATAAACAAATACTTCCATTTGCCAATAATATGTCCAATTGTTATTATTACAAATACCACAAAGCCAAAATGATTGGTTGCATGGGATGATGTAAAACTATAACCACCAGAACAATTGTTTAATAATAATCTAACCTGATACATTAATATGGGATCTCTGCATGGTCGAGGACGTTCAAAAAAAGGTTTTATTATACTACTACTCATTTGATCGGTAAGAATAAGTGTTATTACTGCAAATACTATCCAAGAAATAGATTTTTTATTAAAATTAACAACCATGAATAAAATCAAAAAAAGATACAATGGTATCCAAGCATTTCCTTCTCTATACCAAGGATATATTTTATCGAGAATAGGGTTTGTGTATACAGTATTAATTTTAAGAAAAATAAATGTATCTAATTCATTTAGCCATTTCAAAATGTTATGTAAATAAAGATCAAGTAGTATAAATAGAGGTCGCATAAAATATATTATAAAGTTACCCTTAAAGTAAAAATTTATTTAACCAAATAGGGTGCAATTATTTTTTGCCATATTAAATAACCATTCGAATTCATATGCAAATTATCTTGTAAAAAAATACTAGTGATGGGGTTTCCATTCACATCTAGCATACTATCCCAAACATTGATATAATTGGTGTTTTGCTGGGTGTTAAGAAAGTTTTGAATGGTGTTATTTGCAAGAATAAATTGAGCTTTATACTTCCATCGAGAGGGACTGGGTTTTATTGAAATAAATGCAATAGGGATATTGGGCATTTCTTTGCGAATATTAAAAAACAACAGTTTGAATCTATCTACTACATGATTTACTGTAACTGTATCTGAAGATGTAAAATCATTTTCTCCGCAATAAATAACAATTTGCTTCGGTTGATATGGTAAGATAATATCATTGGTATAACGAATGATATCTGTTAAGGAAGAACCACCAACACCTCTATTTATAATAGAATAACCAGGAAAATACTTTTGATAATCTTTCCAAATTCTAAAAGAAGAACTACCTACAAATAAAATTGAATGCTTAGCTGGGGGATTGATATGATCATGTTGTTGATACGATTTAATTTCATCAATAAATGGTTGTGCAAAAGAATGATTAACTATAACAAACAAACAAAATAGCAGCAATAATTTTTTCATATTGAAATTTAAGATTAATTTTTAAATCGAATAAGAATATCTTTTATAGAAAGCCATTCTTTGTTTTTTATATTATATGTTTCTTGATATAGCGTTTGTTTACCCGTAAAAAACAAAATCGGCATTTTTTTTTGAATTGCTAAAATATCGGAAAGTATTGTGTTGTTCGATGGATTAGTTGCACATAATATTTTAACGGATGAACCATTAGTTCGAGCATATATATTTTTAATATTTTTATGATTGTTCCAAAATTGTTTACCATTATCAATTATAATAGGTTTAAAATAGAACAAAACAGAATCTATACCCTTGTGTAGTTGTTGATCTACAACCATAAAGTTAGCATAACTAGAATCACCAATAGCTTCAATTATTTCAGGTTCTGGGTCTGAGTCTAGGTTAATAAACCATCTATAATGAAATATATTACTAGAATAAAAAACTTTTTTTATGATAGAAAAATCAGTATTTACCCAGTATTCCTTAATAAGTCCAAGAGAGTCTGGTTTAAGTTTAATGATAAAGTCTTTTTTATGATCACCTGTAAAATCAATTGATTCATTAGAGGAAATTATTCCATCTAAAAATCGAATGGGTTTCTTAAAAATAGGTTGTTTGATAAGTTTAATAAAACTTATGGACTTAAAGGAATTATTAGTATCCTTAATCAACACTTTGGCACCAGACGTTAATGGAATTATATTATGTGCAAAGATGTTAAAAATGGGGCAATAAGTAAAAAATACAATTAACAAAATAAAGTATCGATGATATATCATAATATTTGAAGTTAATAAGAATTCAATTAAGCTTGCGATATAAATTTCAAGTGCAAAAATAAATAAACAAGAAATTGACAATGATTAATTGATAATGGATAATGGATAATTGACAATGATTAATTGATAATTATCAATGGATGATTGATAATGGATTTTTCTAAAAAATACATGGGCGTATTAAATAGCATATTGTAAAGCAAAAAATAGATAATATAGAGTAAAGAATTGGGGGAGGATTAAATGCTAAGGAAGTAAAGTGTAATGGGTAAGTATGGGGAGATAAATTAGAAAATTTTCTTGGGGGTATAAATGTAAAAAGCCTTGCTGAGTAAACAACAAGGCTTTTTAAATAAATATGGCAGCTACCTACTCTCCCAGCTAGATGCGAGTAC